>JAIWOA010000011.1 GCA_020217115.1 Calditerrivibrio sp.
AAGATAATAGTTTTATCTTTTCCTAAAAAGGATGAAATGCCATCTTCAAGCTCTTTATATAAAATTGAATTACCAGAAAGCAATCTTGATGAAACAGTAGAAAAACCGTATCTGTTAGAATCAGATCTTTCAAAGTTATAGAACTCCGTCAATAACTCCTCGTCAGTAGATAGACCAAGATAGTCATTTGAAGATAGATTAAGATACTTTTCACCATCTATAAAGATATATTTACCCTCCTTCTTTTCATAGTAATTAAGTTTTCTAAAATTACCCTTCTCTTTTAACTTTGATAATCTTTCAATCAACTTCTCAACCAACTATAACCCTCAATAACATTTTTGATAGATTTTACCGTTTTATTGTATATCTGCTCAATATCTATTTTCCTTATGTTAACAGGAAGCATCCAGTAAATGGTATCACCGAGAGGTCTTAGGATAAGATTATTTTTTAGTGACTCATGATATATTTTTAATCCTACCCTTTCCTTTGCAGGGAATGGCTTTCCACTGTAAGGGTTTATAATATCAAAGGCTGCAATAAAACCGATATTTCTGACATCAGACACAAAATCGAATTCAGACATCATTATGGCAGCATCTTTAAGTTTTTCCATCCCAGATTTATATTTTTCAATAGGTTTTTTTATGAAATTTTCGAGGCATCCAACAGCAGCAGAGCAGGCTATTGGATTTGCAGTATAACTATGTCCATGGAAAAACGTTTTGTAGGAAAAATAATCGTCATAAAAGGCATCGTAAATAGTTTTTGTAGTTACAGTTAATGCAAGGGGGAGAAATCCACCTGTAATCCCCTTAGATAAACATAAAATGTCAGGAATAATCCCAACATGTTCAAAAGCAAACATCTTACCTGTTCTGCCAAAGCCTGTTGCAACTTCATCAAAAATAAGAATAATGTCGTTCTGAGTACATAGATCCCTGAGTTTTTTCAAAAATATCCCATTATAAATATTCATGCCTGCAGCACACTGAATCATAGGCTCAATTATAACAGCAGCAATCTCTTCCGATCTATCTTCAATTAATCTTTCAACCTCATCAATACATTCACAATTACAACCAGTATCACCATTTAGTGTAAATCTATTTTTTCTAAATATGCATTGTCTACAAATTGGAGACTTAACTTGATGGGAATTAAACATAAGTGGTTTGTAAAGCTTATGGTATAGATCTATACCTCCTACACTTACTGCACCTATTGTATCCCCATGGTAGCTATTTTCAAAGAAAATAAATTTAGTTTTAGAGGTTTTGCCTAAATTTTGCCAGTATTGAAAAGCCATTTTTAGAGCAACCTCCACAGATGTTGAACCATTGTCAGAGAAAAAGTATTTACTCAATTCTGAAGGGAGAAATCTATTCATTAAATCCACTAATTTAGCTGCATAGGGATGGGTAATACCAGCAAAAATAACATGTTCAAGGGAATTCAATTGGGATCTTATATTATGGCTTATATGTTTATTCCCATGGCCAAAGACATTTGTCCACCATGAAGATACAGTATCGTAGTAGTAATTATTATCGATATCGAAAAGCTTAACCCCTTTACCCCTCGTTATAACAACATGTTCACTATTTTCATAATCCTTCATCTGAGTAAAAGGATGCCAGATATTTTCTCTGTCTATTTTTATAATCTCTGATCTTTTCATAATAATATTGTAACACTTTTTTATAAAATTAGCAAGTTTGCTGTAACAAATTAAAATATATCTCTTCTTGACACAGAAATGAAAAATATTATAATTAAATTAAGATGATAAGATTTATACTGGATACTTCTTGCAGATGGTTCTCTGTTTCAATATCTAAAGGTAAAGAACTGCTATTCCACAGTTCTGTTTTATCAAATAATAAAGTTTCTGAAATGCTTTTTAATATCATAGACAAAGCTTTTTGCACCTCAAATATAGATAAAAAAGATGTAGATGAATTTTATGTAGTAACCGGGCCTGGTTCCTTTACTGGTTTAAGAATAGGTGTATCCTCCTGCTATGGGATGGCAACTGCTTTGAAAAAACCTGTTTATGGATTGACTACAAATGATGCCTATGCTATCGGGACAGGCATAGAAGAGGTAGAAACAGCTGTAAAACTCAGAGGAAAAGAGTATGTTTACAAAAAATACAACTTCTCCAGAAAAGAATTTAGTGATTTCCTTGAAATAGAAAGGGGAAATTTACCACAAGGTACAAAAATTATTGAAAAAGTAGATACAGATAGATGTATAGTAAGTGATCTACTTGAAGAATTCAGAACGACAGCTGAACCTTTTTATTTCAAAAAATCGGAAGCGGAGATACAATTTGATAAGAAGAGCTGTAGAATCTGATATTGAAGATGTTTTGAAAATAGAACGTGAAGTTTACGACTCTCCATGGAGCTATGGAAATTTTTTAAGTGAACTGAATAACAGTGTAAGCAGATTTTATGTTTATGATGAAAATGGGATCTGCGGGTATATCATTTGTTGGGAGATTTTTAACGAGGATGAGAATTTGAATGAGATCGAAATTGTAAATGTTGCTGTTTCCCAAAGATACCAGCATAGAGGAATTGGGCGCAAGCTTTTAAAATATATTTTATCAAAATCTCGAAAACCTTTTGTTTGTTTCTTAGATGTTCGTGTTGACAATGTCCCAGCATTTAATCTATATATTTCCCTTGGATTTGATATTACAGGGATTAGAAAAGATTTTTATGGAAAAAACAGAGATGCATATACAATGAAATTAACTAATTGTGAGGTGGAATATGCTTAATTATGAGACAAAACTGATCCAGGAATTATGTCAGGTAAATAGTGAATTTAAACTTCTTTTTGATGAACATATCCAGTTAG
This sequence comes from Calditerrivibrio sp., assembly GCA_020217115.1. GTDB lineage: Bacteria > Chrysiogenota > Deferribacteres > Deferribacterales > Calditerrivibrionaceae > Calditerrivibrio. The sequence continues at coordinate 2,875 of JAIWOA010000011.1, forward strand.
AACAAGACCTGGAGGCTCTATGTAGTCTGAAATTCTTTCCACCTGAAGTACAAGCTAAGGTTAAAGAGATAAAGATCAGGAAGTTGAGAGGTAAGGATAGAATGGAACAGATATTGGCAGAGGCCAAAAAGGAGATGAATAAATGAAAGACAAAAAATATGTTTTTACTTCAGAGTCTGTCACTGAAGGACACCCGGATAAAATGGCAGACCAGATATCTGATGCTATACTCGATGCAATGCTCAAAGATGATCCAGATAGCAGGGTTGCCTGTGAAACACTTGTCACAACAGGTCTATGTGTAGTTTCAGGGGAAGTGACTACAAAAACCTACGTAGATATACCCGGAATTGTTAGAGAGACTGTAAGGGATATAGGTTACACAAGGGCAAAATATGGTTTTGACTATGAAACATGTGCAGTTATATCAACAATAGATAAACAATCTCCAGACATAGCTATGGGGGTAGATACTGGGGGAGCTGGGGATCAAGGGTTGATGTTTGGATTTGCCTGTGATGAAACGGAGGAGCTTATGCCTCTTCCGATAATGCTTGCCCATAAACTGTGCATGAAACTCTCAGAGGTAAGAAAAAAGGATATTCTTCCATATTTAAGGCCAGATGGAAAATCTCAGATCACTATAGAGTACAACGGATTTACACCAGTAAGGGTAGATACAATTGTAATATCATCACAACATTCACCCGATATAAAATATAAGGAACTCAGGGAAGACATAATTGAAAAGGTTATAAAAGATGTTATCCCTGCAAACCTACTGGATGAAGAGAATGTCACCTACCATATTAATCCAACAGGTAGATTTGTTATAGGCGGTCCAATGGGTGACTGTGGGCTCACAGGAAGAAAAATAATTGTTGACACATATGGTGGTTCTGGAAGACATGGTGGGGGAGCATTTTCAGGGAAAGATCCTTCAAAAGTTGATAGAAGTGGAGCATACGCAGCAAGGTGGGTGGCAAAGAATATTGTTGCCTCAAAAATAGCAAATAGATGTGAGATTCAAGTTGCCTATGCAATAGGTGTGTCAAAACCTGTATCTCTTATGGTAAATACCTTTGACACAGGTTTGATTCCAGATGAAGAGATCTCAAAAATAGTTATGGAACTCTTTGATCTTACACCAAAAGGGATAATCACTGCCTTAGACCTAAAAAAACCTATTTACAAGAAAACTGCTGCCTATGGACATTTTGGCAGATCAGAGTTCTCCTGGGAGCAAACCAACTTTGCAGAAGAGATCAAAAAACTTGCTGGAAAGCTTGGTGCTTAGATAATGGCAGAAAGTCATCCCCAGAGATATATAGACATAATAGTTATTGGTGCTGGCCCGGCGGGAGTCAGCACCGCAATTGAGCTGTCCAAAAGGGGTAAAAAAGTTGCAATTATAGAAAAAGATTTTAGTTCAACAGCAAAACTATCTGGCAACATAATGTCCAACACACTATTGTATCTAAGTTACCTTTATCATAGATTAAAAACTAAGACCAGTTCATTTTTATCACTTTCATCTGATATAAATCTGGAAACATCTTTTGATATCAAAAAGATGAAAAAATATATAGAAAATACATCTGCAAAAATATTTAAAGCATATAAAGATGATCTGGAAAAATATAATGTAGAGGTTATAGAAGCATCTGCATCATTTATTAATAACAAAAGAATTCTTTTGACAGATTCCAATAAGGAAAATAGTTATATCGATTTCAATAAATGTATAATATCCACTGGATCAGTTCCAAAATCTGTACCTTTTGCTGTAGGTAAGAAGCTTTTAGATCCATTAAATATATTAAATATAGAAAAAATCCCTTCCTCGATAACAATAATAGGGGGTGGGTTTATAGGTATAGAATATGCAACAATTTTCAAAAGGCTGGGATGTTCTGTTAAAATAATCGAATCAAGGGATAGGATTTTATACACTTTTGATGAGTTTATAGTAAAAAAATATGAAGATTTTTTAAAAAAAGATGGTGTTGTAATCATAAAATCAAAAACTGTTCACAATATAGAAAAAGTTGGGAATAAATATCTGATATTTCTTGATAATGAGAAGATAGAGTCAGGAGATGTTTTTATTGCTGTAGGGAGAATTCCAAATTTAAAAACATTGAACTTAGAGAATGCTTCCATTGAAATAGATGGGAACTTTCCTGTTTTGACAGAAAATTTAAGAAGTGTATCCAATGAAAATATTTACTTTGCGGGGGATTCAGCAGGAAAATATATGTTTCTTAATTGGGCATACCATTCTGCCGAAATAATAGTAAATGATATAATGGGTACTCCAACAGATGATAAATCCTTTGCATTCCCAAAAGTACTCTACACAGATCCTGAAATTGCATCGGTAGGTATCACAGAGCAGGAAGCGTCAAATCTCAAATATAATTTTAATGTAATAAAATATTCATTTACAGACCTTGAAATGTCAATTATTACAGGCCATTCAAAGGGTTTTATAAAAGTTATTTATGAAAAAAATAGCCATATCGTTTTAGGTGCCCATATGATAGGTAAGGGAGCAAATGAATTACTCCCAATTTTTTCACTAATTATTAAATTAAAGTTAAAAATAGATGAGATATCTAAACATCTGTTTTCATACCCTACATTTGCAGAGGCTCTCATAGATATAAGTAATAAGATGAAGGAAAATAATGGATAGTTTTATACTTGGGATAGGAAGTAATGTTGAGGAAAAAGGGAAAAATATAGCTATAGCAGTAAATGAAATATGTAAATTTTCTAAAATTCTCATAATATCATCTATTTATAAATCACAATCTCTACTAAAGGATCAACAGGATAGCTATTTCAATATTGTAATAAAAATTTTATCCGAAGATACTCCAAAAATAGTTTTTGAAAAAATAAAAAAGATAGAAAAAGATATGGGCAGGATATATACTGGACACTGGAAAGAAAGGATTATAGACATAGATATTATAGATTACAATAACCAGATCTACAAGGATGAACTGGTTGAGATACCCCACAAATTTATGCATGAAAGAAGCTTTGTTCTTATCCCTTTAAAGGAGATTGATCCTGTTTATTCTCATCCTAAATTAAAAAAGAATATTTCAGAATTAATTGATGAAATAAAAGATGATTTAGGTATAATAAAAATAGGAGGGCTACATTGGCAATAATAACTATTTCAAGACAGTATGGGTGCTCTGGAGAATACGTTGGTGAAAGAGTAGCAAAAAAACTTGGCTACCAGTTTGTAAATAATGAAATAATTCAATTTGTATCAATATTAACCAGCACTCCAACATCTGTAGTTAGAAGTTTTGACGAAGAATTTCACTCAAATGTATCTGCAATTTTATCAAAATATATAGACTTAAATATCTTTACCGATATCATAAAAGATGACCCATTTATACAATGTACTGGAAAGGATTGTAAAATAATTCCTGAGGAGCATTCCATATTTGATGAGGATATAAAATATGATCCTGTTTTTGATAGTGAATCTTTCCAGAAAATGGTAGAAAGAGTAATAATGAAATTGGCTAAAAAAAACAATGTTGTCATAATGGGTAGGGGTGGTCAGTGTATTTTAAAGGATGATCCTGACGCATTCCATGTAAAATTATATGCCCCATTAGATAAAAGAGCAAAATGGATTGCTGAAAAAAATAAAATCAACATAAAATCAGCCAGAATTAAGATTGAAGAGATTGATAAAAGAAGATCTAATTTTATAAAACATTACTATAATGAAGATATAGATGATATAAACCTATACCATCTTTTGATAAATATACATAAATTTTCCATAGAGCAAGCAGCAAACATAATTGCAGATGTGGTAAAAGCAAACTTCTAACTATTTAATCAGAATAGCTAAGTTTTTTGATTTTTATTCGAAAACTGTTTAAGCTATTTTATATATAAAATATCATTGTTTTAAAATAGTTGTAACGTGAGATATATTTTATTCAGCAAAATTAGTATAATCAATTAATTTAAAATATTATTGACATAATTATAATATTCTATAGAATATTATGGTTAAACATTCAGGAGGATTTTCTGTTTACTAAAGTAAAGGGATTTAGAGATATTTTTGATGAAGAAATAGGGTATTGGAATAAAGTAGAAAAAATCTTTTACGATGTTTTTAAAAAGTATGATTACACTGAATTTAAGCTTCCAATACTGGAAAAAGTAGAATTGTTTAAAAGAGGGATAGGAGATACCACAGATATAGTTGAAAAAGAGATGTTTGTCTTTGATGATAAAGGTGGAGAGAAATTAGCTCTAAGACCAGAAGGAACAGCCTCAATAGTGAGAGCCTACATTGAAAATAAGTTGTATTCATCCTCAAACTTATCAAAGTATTACTACTATGGACCTATGTTCAGGCGAGAAAGACCCCAAAAAGGGAGGTTTAGACAATTCACACAGGTAGGTGTAGAGGTGTTTGGTTCAAATGCCCCCGCCGTAGATGCTGAAGTGATGAAAACAATGAGTGAAATTTTTGATAAATCTGGTATAAGTAATCTTGTAAAGCTAAATATAAATTCACTTGGTTGCCCAGATTGCAGACCAGATTATAGAAAAAAATTGATCTCTTTTTTAAATTCAAAAAGAAAGAATCTCTGTGAAGACTGCAAAAATAGATTAGAGAAGAATCCTTTAAGAGTACTGGACTGTAAGTTAGAGTCCTGTAAAGCTGAGGTTGTAGATGCCCCATTAATGATAGATAATCTATGTCCTACCTGTTTTGAACATTTTGAAGATGTAAAAGGCTTTTTAAACCATTTTGGAGTAAACTATGAGATAAATCCATTCATGGTAAGAGGTCTTGACTACTATGTAAGAACTGCCTTTGAATTTACCACAGATTTTCTCGGTGCAAGCAATGCAGTTGGAGGCGGAGGAAGGTATGATGGACTTATAAAGACATTGGGTGGACCAGATATCCCCGGAATAGGATATGCTATTGGTGTGGATAGACTTGTGGCATTGATGATGGAAAAAAAGGTTGAGATAGGAAAAAGATTAAAGGTATTTATAATCTTTTTTAAAGATACTATGGAGGATGGATTTTATCTCATCGATAAATTAAGATCTGAAAATATAACCACAATATTTGATTATGAAATTGGTTCATTAAAAAGCCAGTTTAAAAAAGCTGATAAATCGGGGGCAGACATCGCTATAATTGTAGGTTCAGATGAAAAAGAAAGGGGTATTTACACAATAAAAAATATGAGAAATGGTACACAAAAAGAGATCAAAAAAGAGTTAATAATAAATGAAATAAAAAACATAACATCAATAGGAGGCATATAATGCTATCGCATCTAGGAGATTGGCGAAGAACACACATGTGTTCAGACTTAAACAGTAAAAATGTAGGTGAAAATGTATGTGTAATGGGTTGGGTAAACAGAAGAAGGGATCATGGTGGTGTTATTTTCATAGATTTAAGGGATAGAACAGGAATACTCCAGGTTGTATTAAATCCTGAAATAAATAAAGAAGCCCACGATATTGCAGATGCAGTCAGAAATGAATTTGTCATAGCTGTTAAAGGTAAAGTAGAAAGAAGACCTGAAGGGACTATAAATGAAAAAATTCCAACGGGGGAGATAGAAATAATAGTCTCTGAAATAAAAATGCTCAATAACTCAAAAACTCCTCCCTTCATGATAGAAGAAAATACCAACGTTGGAGAAGATGTAAGATTAAAATACAGATATCTTGATCTGAGAAGACCTAACCTTCAGAAAAATATCATAATGCGACACAACCTGATAAGAACGATGAGGGAGTACCTTTACAGTAAAGGTTTTCTTGATATAGAAACACCTTTTTTAACCAAAAGTACTCCAGAAGGGGCAAGGGACTACCTTGTTCCAAGTAGAGTAAACCCAGGAAAATTTTATGCATTACCTCAGTCCCCACAAATGTTCAAACAACTTCTTATGATTTCAGGATATGATAAATATTTTCAAGTGGTAAGATGTTTTAGAGATGAAGATCTTAGGGCTGATAGACAGCCTGAATTTACACAGCTCGATATGGAGATGTCATTTATAGATAAAAATGACCTCATGGATCTCATAGAGGGTTTATTTGTTGAGATCTTTGACAAAATAGCAGGTGTTAAGATTCAGAGACCTTTCCCTGTAATGACCTACACAGAGGCGATGGAAAAATACAGCCATGACGCTCCAGACACAAGATTTGAACTGTTCACGAAAACAATCAACGAACATGTGGCAAATTGTGGTTTCAAGGTATTTTCCGATGCAATAAAAGAAGGTGGGATAGTCAAAGCTATAAATGCAAAGGGAGCTGGAACATTCTCTCGAAAAGAGATAGATGAAATAACAGATTATGCTATTTCTTTAGGAGCTAAAGGGCTTGCATACATTAAAATAAATGATGATGGATTACAATCTCCAATAGTCAAATTTTTAGGTGAAGATCTGTCGAATAAATTGGTAAAATTGATGGATGGGGAAGTTGGAGACATAATTTTCTTTGGTGCTGGAGAAAAATCTACTGTCAACCTTTTTATGTCAAAGGTAAGGCTTGATCTTGGGAGAAGGCTTGGTTTAATCGATAAAAGTAAATACAATTTTACCTGGGTTATAGACTTTCCACTTCTTGAATGGGACAAAGAGGAAAAGCGATACGCTGCAGTTCACCATCCATTTACTGCACCAGTGGACGAAGATATACCACTATTCGATACAGATCCGTTAAAAATAAGAGCTAAAGCCTACGATCTGGTATTAAATGGTTCAGAAATAGGGGGAGGAAGTATAAGGATACATAGAAGCGATATTCAGGAAAAAATGTTTAACATCCTTGGGCTTTCTAAGGAGGAATGTGACCTTAAATTTGGATTCTTTATTGAGGCACTCAAATATGGAACACCTCCCCATGGCGGTATAGCCTTCGGAGTAGACAGGATATCTGCTATTCTTGCAGGTGCTGACTCTATAAGGGATGTAATAGCATTCCCAAAAACTCAAAGGGCAACAGACCTTATGAGTGATGCTCCAAACAGAGTAGATAACAAACAGTTAAAAGAATTGAGTATAAAGCTTGATATAATTGAAGAGAAATAGATAATTCTTACTTTAGGTGAGGGATATAGTATACTTTCCCTCACCCTTTAAAAAATATTAATCCTGAAAAATTTCCACCTAAATTTTACAATATATATACCTAAAATTAGAACAAAAAATTTGATTTTTAGTAAAAAATATCATATAATGTATTTTTGGAGGTAAGTAATGGGAAATGTGATGAACACTTACAACCGATATGACATTACTCTGGTAAAGGGGGAAGGTGCATACCTTTACGACGATCTGGGGAACAGGTACATAGATTTTGCATCAGGAATAGCTGTCACAAATCTTGGCCATTCTAACCCATTGATATCTGATGTCATATCAAAACAGGCAAATACTTTGATACATACATCAAACCTTTACAGGAATCCGATACAGGAGGAGACTGCTGATCTTATTTCGAAGTTAAGTTTTGGTGGTAGTGTATTCTTCTGTAATTCTGGTGCAGAGGCAAATGAAGCTGCCCTAAAACTTTCAAGAATCTATGGGAATAAAAAGTATGCAGGGAAAAAATTCAAAGTAATAACGATGAACAATTCATTCCATGGAAGAACTTTTGCTACACTTTCAGCAACAGGGCAGGAAAAGGTAAAAAAAGGTTTTGAACCTACCCTCAATTTTATAAAACATATCCCATACAACGATATAAATATTTTTAAAGATAGTATAGAAGATGAAACCGTTGCTGTAATGCTTGAAGTTATACAAGGAGAAGGTGGAGTAGTACCTGCCGACGAAAGCTACATACATGAGATAAGAAAAATATGCACAGAAAGAGACATTCTGCTTATATTTGATGAAGTCCAAACAGGTATTGGAAGAACTGGAAAAATGTTTGGTTACCAGCATTACGGAGTTGAGCCAGATGCAATGACCCTGGCAAAGGCTCTGGGAAATGGATTTCCTATAGGCGCTATGACAGCAAAAAAAGATATTGCTGAATACTTATCTCCAGGTACCCATGCCACAACTTTTGGGGGGAACTATCTTGGCTGTGCGATAGCCAAAAAAGTTTTGTCAATAATATCTGAAAAGTCGTTTCTCGATTCTGTGAATGAAAAATCTGTTTATTTAGTAGAAAAGCTAAGAAATATTTTAAATGGCTATGGAATAATAAGGGGAAAAGGTCTCATGCTTGGAGTAAGATTAAATGATAATATAAATGCATCAGATTTTATTAAAAATGCCCATAAAAACAGGATATTGACAGTTCCTGCCGGTGACAATACTATCAGAATATACCCACCACTTAATATAGACTTCGACACACTCGATGAAGGTATAAAACTTTTGAAAAAATCATTAGAGGACACGATATGAAAAAAGATTTCTTGACATTAAGGGATTATGATGGGCAAACGTTAAAAGATATTATAAAATTGGCACTAAAGTTTAAATCAGATAGGCCAAATTTTGGAAGTGATTTTTTAAAAAATAAAAAAGTTGCTCTAATATTTGAAAAATCATCGACAAGAACAAGGGTTTCTTTTGAAGTTGGTGTTTTTGAAATGGGTGGATACCCGCTGTTCCTCAGTAAAAATGACATTCAGTTAGGCAGAGGAGAAACTATAGAGGACACATCAAGAACTCTTTCAAGATATGTTGATATGATAATGATTAGAACCTTTGAGCATGCAAAGGCTGAAAAATTGGCAAAATTTAGCTCTATACCTGTAATAAATGGTCTAACGGATGAATTCCATCCATGTCAGGTTATGGCAGATATGATGACAATATATGAAAGATTTGGAAGCTATAATATAAAAATGGCATACATTGGCGATGGGAACAATATGGCTCACTCCTTAATGCTCGGTTCAGCGAAACTTGGTGTAAATTTCTCTATAGCAACTCCAAAAAACTATGAACCCAATATCGATATTTTCAATATTGCTAAAGAGATAGCAAATAAAAATAATGCTGAGATGACAATTACCAGTGACCCATTTGAAGCAGTAAAAGGTGCAGATGTTATTTATACTGATGTATGGACCAGCATGGGGATGGAAGCGGAAAATGAGATACGACTAAAAGCTTTTAAAGATTATCAGGTAAACTCCAGGCTAATTTCTGCAACAGGTAAAAAGACATATTTTATGCATTGCTTGCCAGCACACAGGGGTGAAGAGGTGTCAGATGATGTTATAGAGTCAGAAAACTCAATAGTATTTGATGAAGCAGAAAACAGATTACACGCACAAAAAGCTATAATGACTTACCTAATAAAAAATGGAGATATTGGAGGTTTGATATGAGTAGGGATAAGGTAGTTCTCGCATATTCTGGAGGTCTTGACACCTCTGTAATACTAAAATGGCTTGATTTAAAGGGTTATGATGTAGTTGCCTATGTGGCAGATTTAGGCCAGAGAGATGATTTTAAAGCTATAGAGGAAAAAGCTTACAAATCTGGGGCGAAGGAATTTTATGTTGTAGACCTGAAAGATTATTTTGTAAAAGATTTTGTCTATACCTCTATAAAGTTTAATGCAGTTTATGAAGGCAGATACCTTATGGGTACATCCCTTGCAAGACCTGTAATTGCAAAGGGGATGGTAGATATAGCAAAAAAAACTGGGGCAAAGTATATAGCCCATGGTGCTACCGGTAAAGGTAACGATCAGGTAAGATTTGAAATATCAGCAGCTGCCCTTATGCCTGAACTAAAAGCCATAGTTCCATGGAGAGAACCATCATTTTTCAATGTAATAAAAGGTAGAAAAGAGGCTATGGATTTTGCAAAAGAGCATGGCATCCCCGTAAAGGCAACAGCAGATCAACCATGGAGTTCCGATGAAAACCTTATGCATATAAGCTTTGAAGCTGGAATACTTGAAGATCCTGCAATGAGACCTCCAAAGGAGATGTTTGAATTGACCGTTGATCCAAAGGATGCTCCAAACGAAGCTGAAATAATTGAAATTGAATTTGAAAAAGGTGAACCTGTAAGGTTAAATGGTAAAAGTTACTCCCCTGCCGAAATGCTCAAAAACTTAAATTCGGTTGCAGCAAAACATGGAATAGGAAGAGTTGATATGGTAGAAAGTAGATATGTAGGGATGAAATCCAGAGGGGTGTATGAAACTCCGGGAGCTACAGTCCTTATGGCAGCTCACCGTGATCTTGAAGCTCTTACCCTCGATGGTTCATTAATAAATCTCAAAGATACACTAATGCCAAGATTCTCACAACTTGTTTATGCTGGCTACTGGTTTACCCATGAAATGGATTGTCTTAGAACATTCCTTGAAAAAACACAGGAATTTGTTACAGGGAAAGTGAGATTAGAACTTTACAAAGGTAATGTTACATATATTGGCAGAGAATCAGAATACACTCTTTATGACAAGCTTGTTGTATCAATGGATGATGACCTTGGTGCATACAATCAGACAGACGCTACAGGTTTTATAAAACTTCACTCGTTGCCTATTCGTGCACATGCAAAGAGGCTTAGTAAAATTAAAAAATAGATAATTTTGGGCAAGGTATTCTGTAGTTAAATCTTGAATATCTTGTCATTAAAAATGTCAGATTATTTTGGTAGTAAACTTTTAAAATTGAAAAAGAGGATGTTTATATGTATTTTCAGGATGTGATATTGAATTTGCAAAGCTTCTGGGCAAAAAACGGTTGCATAATTTACCAGCCATACGATATTGAAGTGGGCGCTGGAACATTCAACCCTGCAACATTTCTAAAAGCCCTTGGACCAGAGCCATGGAATGTTGCCTATGTGGAACCAAGCAGAAGACCAACAGACGGCAGATATGGTGAAAACCCAAATAGATTGCAGCATTATTATCAATTTCAGGTGATTTTGAAACCATCACCAGATAATATTCAGGATCTCTACCTTGAAAGTTTAAAGGTGTTGGGTATTAATCCATTGGAACATGACATAAGATTTGTTGAGGATGATTGGGAATCACCCACCCTCGGAGCATGGGGTCTTGGCTGGGAGGTATGGCTTGATGGAATGGAAATAACACAGTTTACATACTTTCAGCAATGTGGAGGTATAGATCTCAAACCTGTTTCTGGTGAGATCACCTATGGTTTAGAGAGGATAACAATGTATCTACAGGGTGTAGAGTCAGTATTTGATTTAAAATGGAATCATAAATTAACCTATGGTGATGTTTATCACCGAAATGAGGTTGAATTCTCAAAATTTAATTTTGAAGAAGCAGATGTTGACATGAACTTCAAACTATTTGAAATGTATGAAAAAGAATGTATCCGATTAGTAAATAAAGGCTTGGTACTACCTGCCTATGATTTTTGTCTCAAATGTTCCCACACATTTAACCTGCTTGATGCAAGAAATGCAATTTCTGTTACCGAGAGAACAGGATATATAGCAAGGGTCAGAAATCTTGCTAAACTTTGTGCTGAAGGTTATTACAAATCCAGAGAAGAGATGGGATTCCCACTACTGAAGAAATAATTTTATAGAAATTGGGAAGGTGTTAAAACCTTCCCATATGCAATAGATAAAAATACTACTTTAAAAGCTCAAAAATATTTTTTACCATCTCCTCAATACCCAGAGCAATCTCTGAAATCGATTTTCCAAGCATATATGCTGGGGTGGTGATAATTTTATTTTCTTTATCAACTACAGCCTCTTTAACCGGACAATTTATATGATCTCCACCAAACTTTTTAATAGCACCAGCCACACCTTCATCATTCCCAATAGTTAATTTGGGGTTTATCTGAGATCCCTCAAGGGCCTTTGCAAGTATAACAGGAGCTATACATACTGCTGCAAGAGGTTTTCTGGCTTTCACAGTATCGCTTACAACTCTTTTAACATCCTCGTTTATCTTGCAATCAGCACCATCAAAGGCAAATGTGGTAAGGTTTTTGGCAGCACCAAACCCCCCCGGAAAAACAACAGCCTCAACATCATTGATATTAAAATCTCTCAAACTATTTATTTTACCCCTTGCAATTCTTGCAGATTCCACAAGAACATTTCTCGTCTCACCTTTAGACTCTTCACCTGTGAGATGATTAATAACATGGTACTGGTTTACATCTGGAGCAAACATTACAAGCTCGGCACCATACTTATCAAGAAAATACATTGTGAGGACAGCTTCATGGATCTCACTTCCGTCATAAACTCCACAACCACTGAGTACAACTGCAACCTTTTTCTTTGTCATAAAACCCCCTTATAAAAAATTCATAGTTACAAAAATAGTTAAAAAAACAGCTTACATAATTATATTATATACAAAACAGAGAATAAATGTCAACAATGTGTAAAATTATAAATTGCTTTTTATCATATCAACTATTTCATAACTTCTTCGGGTACAATCATTTATCCCTACACCATACAGAATGTTCCCCCCAACAAATATCCCCCTATTAGTTTCACAAAACTTCTCCACAGCTTCGACTATTTTGTGATGACCAAGATAATATTGAGGTATTGCCATGTTCCATTTAAATGACTCGTATGTGTAGGGTGCAGATTTGATCTTTAGTGTTTCCTTTATATCATTATATGCCATGCTTACAAGTTCCTCTTCAGATTTGTCAGCAATCCACCTATTCCTATCCCCCCCCATAATAACCCTTACCATTTTGTACCCTTCCCTACTCCTTTCAGGAAAGATAGATGAATCATATAATGAACCAAGAATTTTTCTATTTTCTTTATGAGGTATTAGATAACCAAATCCATCAAGGGTATCTGCAACATCATCATCTTTAAATACAAATCCCACAACAAACACCGGTGGATAATTTATCAAAGATAGAACTCTGGCAATATCTTCATCATAACTTTTTATTATAGATGATAATTTGTAAGAAGGTATAGTAAAAATAACCTTATCAAAAAGGTGTTCACCAGCGGATGTTTCCAATATAAATTTTTGCCCATCTTTCTTTAATGAAAAAACATCTACATTAAGATCTTTTTTAACCTGATCCAATTTATCAATTAAATCTAAAATCATCTTTGTCAAACCATCTTTATAAGATGTCAATACTCCGCCTGGACCTGACGGTCCACTCTTTTTACCTTTCTTTTTAAACATCCCTTTAAAAAGTCCACCATATTCTAACTCAAGATTTCTGATAACCGGGAAAGATGATCTTAAGCTCATCTTTTCTGGATCTCCTGCAAATATTCCAGATACCATAGGACCGATAAGATAATCAAGGGCTTCCTCCCCTAACCTTCTCCTTGCAAAATCTGCTACAGTTTCATCTTCCAACTCAGATTTTCTCACAAAAAACTCAGATAGAATACGCATTTTCCCAGAAAAAGAGAGTAAAGAGGACTTTAAAAATGCAGGTGGATTCTCTGGTAATCTATGCAACACTCCACCACGCATTATATATCTCTTTCTGGCAAGGTCGTTACTTGGCAGCAGATTACCATTTAATCCAGCAGACGCAAGTAAATCAAGCGTATAAGGCTTACTATCAAGGAATCCATTAGGACCACCCTCGATAGTAAATCCATTTTCGTATGAGGTATTAATTGAACCACCCCATCTGATATTTTTTTCAAACAAACTTATTTCAATATCTACTCCAGACTCCTTTTTAAAATTTTGTAGTAAAAAGGCTATAGAAATCCCAGATATACCACCACCTACTATGGCTATTTTCATATAGACCCCTCAATAGATTTCCCTTTATCTTCATCTAAATTAATAGAACTTTTTGCCATTATGATACCCATCAAAAACCAGAAATACATATTAACCTCAGAATCTGTGAAATTATTTTCAGTTAAACCTTCAAGCATATACATAACCAAAATAGAAATACCCAGTATCCCCCATTTAGAATTTTTAAATCTAAAATCATTATAGAACCTTTTAAACAAAGCTCCAAATATTATAAGCATTATTATTACAGAAGGGATACCATAATTAAGAGCCATCTGAATATATGCATTATGGGCATGGGCCCTGCTAACATATATATATTCACCTTGATATTTTTCAAAAACTTTCTTAAAGTTACCTACACCTATTCCAAATACAGGGTAATCCTGCAGCATTTTTAAAGA
>JAIWOA010000117.1 GCA_020217115.1 Calditerrivibrio sp.
ATATGTTCTGGATCTATATATCCGCAGTTTCTCAGAGCTATTTTGTATTGTTTATCAAAAAAGCTGTTACCGGAGATAGAGATTTGAGATGATTTTAACCTAACTATCTCTTTTTCTAAAAGATCTATATTATCAATATCTTTTTCCCCTAAAATGATCCCCTCTGGTTCGATTTTTATAAGAGGTCCATTACTACATAAACCGATGCAACCTACACCCTTCACCTCAAAATCCTTAAATCGATTTTTTAATTCTTCAAGTAGTTTTTCACTTCCCATGGCAGCACAACCTGCAGCCACACACACCAGTATCTTGTCCTTTTTATCAGGATATTTCCCCTTTATCTCTTCAAGCAGATCTTCATAATTCATAAATTACCACCTATTCATTATTTCATCTAATTTTTCTTCAGAGATATTCCCCATCATCTCTCCATCAGCAACGATTACCGGTGCCATACTACAAACCCCCAAACATCTTGCTGTAAGTAGAGATAGTTTCCCATCCGATGTAGTCTCACCCTCTCTGATTCCAAACTTTTTTTCTATCTTGGAGATTATTCCACCTGCACCTTTTATATGGCAGGCTGTCCCTGTGCAGACTACACAGTTGTGATCCCCCTGTGGTTTAAGGGTAAAAAAATGGTAAAAGGTTACGACACCATAAACCTTTGAATAGGGTATTTTCAGGGATTCTGCTACAAATTTTATTGCATCTCCATCTATGTAGCCAAAATACTCCTGAACCGTATGGAGGACCTCTATAAGGGAATCTCTACTGTAGCCATATTTTTTCATGATATTTTGCACAAATTTCCATCTTCTGTCATCTGATGGAGGTACTGATTTTTTGTTATACATTATTCACCTCTCTTAAAAATAAAACATCTATCTTTATTTTATCATAAAATAATAAATTTCAAAGTAAAATAGATGTAATAAAGTTGATTTTAAATTATGTATGGTGTATAGTTTTTCTTCGGGGCGATTAGCTCAGGCGGATAGAGCATAGGTCTCCGGAACCTATTGCGGGGGTTCGAGTCCCTCATCGCCCGTTTTTTGATTTGGAATTTTTCAAATCATTGTTGAAAAATATTACTAAAAATGTATAATATCCAAAAATAATAACTGGAGGAAATAGTTTTATGAGTGAATTTATGCAAAATATTGTTGCAGAAAGACTTGGCGGTAAGATGTTTGGCAAAGATACTAAAATTTATAAGTTTGAGAAGATAAAAAGAGCAAAGAGAGCTGCCCTTGAAGCCAATCCAGGAGCAGAATTGATAGATATGGGTGTAGGTGAACCTGATGATATGGCAGATATTTCCATAGTAGAGACATTGAGCTGTGAAGCGAGGAAAAAAGAAAATAGATTTTACTCAGACAATGGTATTCAGGAATTTAAAGATGCAGCTTCTGAATATATGAAGAAAAGGTTTGGAGTTGATATAGACCCTAATACAGAGGTAAACCATAGTATAGGTTCTAAACCAGCCCTTGCATTAATCCCATTCTGTTTGATTAACCCCGGAGATTATGCATTGATGACTGTACCAGGGTATCCTGTCACAGGAACAATCACAAAATATATCGGTGGTGAAGTGTATAATATGCCACTTCTAAAGGAGAACAATTTCTTACCTGATCTTGATGCTGTCCCAGAAGATATTGCCAGAAAAGCAAAAATTTTGTACATAAACTATCCAAACAATCCCACTGGTGCCATTGCCCCTGTAAGTTTTTTTGAAAAAGTTGTAAATTTTGCAAAAAAATATGATATCGCTGTTATACATGATGCTGCATATATAGAGCTTACCTATGGAGAGAAACAGGAGTCTTTTCTTTCTGTACCAGGCGCAAAAGAGGTAGGTATAGAGATACACTCCCTTTCAAAATCTTTCAATATGACAGGCTGGAGGATGGCATTCGTATGTGGGAATGAAGTTTTGGTCAAAGCCTTTGCTACAGTTAAAGACAATAATGACTCAGGCCAATTTATCCCAATACAGAAAGCAGCAGCCTATGCACTAAAAAATCCTCAAATAATTTCTGGAATTACCTCAAAATACCAGAGAAGATTAAAAAGGGTTGCAGAGATACTGAGAAAAAATGGTTTTTTTGTTAATGAGCCTAAAGGGACCTTCTATCTATATTTTGAAATTCCAAAAGGGACGAAGAGTGGTAAAAAGTTCAATAGTGGAGAAGAATTTTGCGATTTTCTTATAAGGGAAAAACTTATATCATCTGTACCATGGGATGATGCCGGTAACTTTTTGAGATTCACAGTTACCTTTGAAGCTAAAGATCTTAAAGATGAAGAAAGAATTTTGAATGAAATAGAAAAAAGGATATCCTCAGAGGAGTATATTTTTTAGTGTCTATTCTTGGAGGAGAGATGAAAATTGTTTTTATGGGAACACCTGAGATTGCTGTTCCCACCCTTGATAAATTGTTAAAAAATGGGATGTCTGTATCATTGGTTGTCTGCCAGCCTGATAAGCCAAAGGGGAGAGGTAATAAATTGCAGCCCCCACCCGTAAAAGAGTATGCCATTGCAAATAATTTGGAAGTCTTTCAGCCAGAAAAAATAAAAAACAATACAGATGCCATCGAAAAAATAAAAAGTCACAGCCCAGATTTTATAGTTGTTGCTGCCTACGGCAAAATTCTTCCAAAGGAGCTACTTGAAATCCCCAAATATGCACCTGTAAATGTTCATTTTTCCCTACTTCCCAAATATAGGGGGGCTGCTCCTGTAAATTGGGCCATTATAAATGGAGAAAGTGAAACCGGTGTTACCACAATGAAGATGGATGAAGGGCTTGATACAGGAGATATTCTGTTGGTAAGAAAAGAACCTATTTCCCCGGAGGATACAACGGTAACACTTTCTGAGAGATTAGCAGAGATTGGGGGAGATCTATTGGTGGAAACATTGAAAAACTACAGTAATATCACCCCAAAGCCACAGGATCATTCAAACTTTACCTATGCTCCGATAATAAAAAAGGAGGATGGAAAAATAGATTTCAAAAAACCTGCAATTATCATTGAACGAATGATAAGAGGCTTTACTCCATGGCCTACAGCTTATTCACACTTCAAAGGTAAAATGGTAAAGTTTTTTTCTGCCAGTGTATCTGATAAAAAGGGTGAGGCTGGCACAATTATTGAAGTAAACAAGGACAGTTTTACTGTAGCTTGTGGGGAAGGTGCTCTGAGGATTTTAGAGTTACAGTTTGAAGGGAAAAATAGAATGGACACGAAAAGTTTCCTATCAGGTTTTAAAGTAAATATTGGAGAAATTTTTGAATAGTGGGTTATCACCTGAAAAAAAGAGAATTTTTGTATCATTTCTTCTTGCTACATCAATAGTTGTTGTTATTTTTATTGCTCTAATTGGCTATATATCTCTGAAGGGTGTTAGTGAGATATCAAACATTTTGGGTATTATTTTTACCCTTATTATTGCTTTATCTGGGGTATTTCTTCTCTTTTCTACATTAATACTTGTTGCTGCCATGATCTCTGGTAAACAGTCAAGATTAAGCATGAAACTTAGAGGAGTTGTAACAAAGCTACTTTTCCCTGTCGTACTTATAGTTGCAAAGATTTTAAAAGTAGATAAAGATAAAATAATAAGATCCTTTATATCTGTAAACAACGAACTTGTTCTCGATTTTGTAAAACAAAAAGGGGTAAAAAAGTTACTTATTCTTCTTCCCCACTGTATTCAGCTTGATAATTGTGAACTAAAAGTCTCCAGCAATATCATGAACTGTAAAAAGTGTGGAAGGTGTGATATAGGGGATCTTGCAAAACTTTCAGAAAAGTATAATTTAAATATAAAGGTAGCTACAGGTGGTACCATTGCAAGGAGAATAGTAAAGGAAACAATGCCAGACCTTATCATCGCTGTGGCATGTGAAAGGGATATGCTTAGCGGGATACAGGATACATACCCTCTCCCCGTTATAGGACTTATAAATGAGAGGCCCTTTGGACCTTGCATAAATACTAAAGTAAGTGTTGCTATGATAGAAAAAACATTAGAAACTATACGCTACAAGGAGGTACGATGAATGGTTTAAAGACAGCATTGTTAATGACACTTTTAACAATACTCTTTCTTTTGATAGGTAGAATGCTTGGTGGACAAAGCGGAATGGTAATAGCTCTTGTTATTGCACTTGGGATGAATTTTTTCTCCTACTGGTTTAGTGACAAAATAGTACTCAAAATGTACAGGGCAAAGGAGGTTACTGAAGCCGAAGCACCAAACCTTTTTAATATTGTAAGGAGAATTGCTTCAAGGGCTGGCATACCTATGCCAAAGGTTTATATCATGGAAAATCCAACTCCAAATGCTTTTGCTACAGGTAGAAATCCTGAAAATGCTGCTGTAGCTGTGACCACTGGAATAATGCATCTTCTGGATAGTCAGGAGCTTGAAGGGGTTATTGCCCATGAAATAGCCCATATAAACAATAGGGACATACTGATCGGAACTATTGCAGCTACATTTGCGGCAGCAATAATGTTTTTAGCAGATATGGCAAGATGGGCTATGATATTTGGTGGTTCAAGAAACGATGATGAAGAGGGTGGTAATCCTCTTGGTGCTATTGGAGCAATAGTTGCCATGATAATTGCACCCCTTGCTGCAACACTGATACAGATGGCGATATCAAGATCGAGGGAATATCTGGCAGATGAAACAGGTGCTAAGTACTGCGGAAATCCGAGGGCATTGGCAAGTGCTTTAAAAAAGATAGCCTATGGTAACCAGGCACTCCCTATGGATGCAAAACCAGCAACTGCCCATATGTTTATAATGAGTCCACTCAGTGGAAGTAGCATTTTGCATCTTTTTTCAACCCATCCACCCATTGAAAAAAGGATAGAAAGATTAGAAAGCATGAGCTATTAATATTGGAAAACTATTAATTTAGTGTAAAATATTCTGGAGGGGAAACCCTCCAGAATTATTTTAAGGGGAATACAATTGAATATCTATGTTAATGGTAAAGTTGTTGAAATAGAAGACAACGAGACCACAGATTATGTTAAAGAGAGATACAAACCTTATGCTGACCTTATAATTTTGAACGGTTTCCCCATCAATGAGCCAGTTAAACTGAAAGAGGGTGACACTGTTGTTCTCATAAAGAAGAGTGAAATCCCTACCCCTCTTGAGATAGAATATATGTTAACTTCAAGACATACTCCCGGTGTTTATAAAAAGCTAAAGAAAAGCTCTGTGGTAGTTGCTGGTGTTGGTGGGCTTGGATCAAATATTGTTGTATCCCTTGCCAGAATGGGGGTTGGAAGGATAAGGTTTGCAGATTTTGATATAGTAGAGCCTTCAAATATAAACAGACAGTACTATTTTATAGATCAGATAGGCACTAAAAAAGTATTTGCCCTTCATGACACACTTATGCGTATAAATCCATATATTAAATATGAACCCTTTGATAACTATCTGGACATAAACAATATGTATTCTATGTTTGAAGATTTTGACATCATTATAGAAGCCTTCGATAAAGCTGAAGAGAAAAGTAAAATTACAGGTTTTGTTTTGACACATTTTAAAGATAAACCGTTTATAGCTGCATCTGGGGTTGCTGGATATGGTGATACTCAGGAGATAATGATAAAAAAGATAAAGGAACATTTTTATATCGTGGGGGATTTTAAGACAGAAGCTTCTATGGGTATGGGACTTATGGCTCCCAGAGTAGCGGTAGCGGCAAATATTCAAGCCAATCTGGCAGTAAGAATTCTTTTGGGTGATATATGAAAGTAAGGGTGAATGGAAATTATACTGATGTAAGATCAGGTATAAGTATACTGGAATTATTGGAAGAATTAAATATTAATCCTAAAAAAGTGGTTGTAGAGGTCAATCTGGATATAGTTCCAAAGGATAACTACAACAATAAGATCTTAGAAGAGGGGGATAGGGTAGAAATAGTTCATTTTGTGGGTGGCGGTTAGTGAAGAAACTGTTTTTTCTTTTGATTCTTATTTTACCTATACAGATATTTGCTACATCTGTTGAAAGGATCGATGAATTGGGGTTTAATAAATTATTAAAACAGGGTCAATCAAAGACCGTTGTTATTTTTTGGGGTGTCTATTGCCCTTATTGTAAAGAGCTTTTAAAAACAGTAAATGAAAATAAAGATTTTTTTAATGGACAAAATATAAAGGTGATTGCTGTATCCGTTGACAATGATAAAAAACTTGTAGATAATTATGCCGAAAAGTCTAATTACTATTTTAAGCTGTATTTTGATATGGGGAAGCTAAAGAGGAAATACAATGCATATTTTATCCCTATGACTGTAATTTTTGACAAAAATGGGGGTATAGAGGATACCTTCCCGGGGAATAAAACAATTTATCAGCTTAAAGAACTGTTAAAGGATTAAATAATATGATAGATGGATTGGTCAATTCCCTTAATCTGAATTATAACCCTGAATATTCAGGGGAGGTTGCTCTTGCATACCCACATTTTTGTGGTAACTACGGTTTTTTTGATATTTTTTTTGGAAAAAATAGGGTTGTTTTACTAAAATCTGTCCATAAAGACTTTATAAGGGTTATTAGTGGTGAAAAGTGGTTGTCTGATAGGGTCTTTTCAAAATTATCGGATCTACTCTCCGATGTAGAAAAAAATCTCGAGGATTTTATAAATATATCTTTCTATGTGGAAGATGATGTAATATATATCAAAGGTATAAATACCGATCTACAACCTTTAGAGAAATCATTTAAAAGAGTAAACTTCCCATTGACCAGAGTTGAATACAATCTCTTTAGAGATGAGATTGCAAAGGATAAAACCATCTGGGGGAGATGTGGTTTGAATACATTTCTCCCTGACAATATGACCAGATTAATGACAAGTATAATTAAAAAAGTTCCAGATGTTTTGAACCCTATGTTTGAATATGCAAATTTTCGTACCTACTCCCCTTCAGTTAAAATTATATTCAACAAGCCCTATATAAATGTGAGAAATTTAAATAGCTGGAGCAATACCCTTGGGATAGATGATTTTTATCTAAATATAAATTACATACAACATATGTTTTTGAAAAACAGTTACAGGAAGATTAAAATACCAGATGTTCGATTGCTTAAAATTGATGATGCTGAAATTGATCAGTTAATTGATGAGATAGAATCAAAAATCATGATGATTGATCAGAATTTTGTTTTAAAAGATGAATTTTATGAATATATTAGCCTCATAGTAATGATTCATGAAATGCTTGCGGTTCAGTTATGCAGATATTTTCTTGAAATATACAGGATCTTTGATCATCTTGAAACTACACTAAATGCTATCTATAAAACAAGAGAAACAAGATCTATCTTATCTGAAAAATTTGAATATTTTGAATTTTTTGATTTTAATGCTGATAAATTAGTCTGGGATGGCTATAGTTTTGCTGATGCGGAGGATATGGATAAATATCTGAAGATGATACCTTTAATGGGGCAAATTTTTGGCAAGAATAAATTAATCAACAACATTAAAATGGTTCACAGTTACCTTGATAGACGGGATCGCATCTTCTTCTTATCCTACAGATTTATGGAAAGAATAAGGGATAGCTTTTTGAAATTAGGTGTAGATTTTGTGGAAAAAGCAAAAATTAAGAGGGAAAAGGATATATTTTACCTTGAAATTGATGAGATAAAGCAGATAACAGAGGATAGTTTTTACGGTAATCTTGCATTTAATATATATTTTCGAAAGACGCAAGGGGAAAGATTTAAAATGCAAAGAGTCCCTTCAGAAATATATGAAAAGGATATCCCTGAATCAGAAGAGATCTACCATTCGATTCTCTCCAAATTTGCTGACAAAAAAAGTATCCCAGCAATTACGATAGGTCATAAGGAGGATGTTCAAGAAGTTGCCATCATAGATAATACAAATTTTTACAATATTAAAAATATTAAAGACTATCAAGGGGTAGTCGCTGAAAATATCCCAATTTTTTCCTATCTTATGGAGTTTATTGTTTTGACGGGTAAGACACTTGCAACTGGAGTAAGAATGCCAGAAGATCTTTTCTCAGGCAAAAAGATCTCCATAAGAAAAAATATGGTAACTGTAGATGAATGAAGGGAACAGGGTTTCTGATTGTTTACATTCAAGAAATTCTCTTAACTTGATAAAAGAAATTGATGACCTTTTATCTGACAGAATAAGGGGAATAATTGCAGGCAATATTATAGGTGATATGTTAGGTTTACCTTTTGAGGGTTTAGATTTTGGCAATGTGAAAAGTCCAATAATATTGAAAGATCCCCCTGATACTATAATATCAAATCATATATCAAAGTATAAATGCAAAGTCTATTCTGATGATACCTCAATGTTTCTTGCACTTTTTCATTCCCTATACGAAAAAGGTAGAGTGGATAAAATAAACGAGTTGACACACTACAAAAAATGGCTAATAGATGGAGAATACACTCCAGACAAAAAGGCATTCGGCTTTGGTAAGACAACTTACAAAGCAGTATTAACAGGTGTACCGGGGACATCAAGAGATGAGAATGGTAATGGAGCTTTAATGAGGTCATCTATTATTACCCCTTTTTACATTAATAAAAGTGACAAATCCCTTGAAGAAGCTTCTGGAGAGTCTGCATCGGTAACCCATGCCCATCCAATTGCGATATTTTGCAATATAATTTACAATCTGTTATTAAAATATTTAATTCTTGGTCATGAGATGCATGGTTCTCTGTCAAAGTGTTATGATAAATATTACAATATTATCCCTGATATAAATGATATATTTTTTGAACCTATATACTATGGAAAATCTGGATATGTAGTCTCTACACTTCAGACTGCTATCTGGTTAAATGTAGAATCCAGATCCTTTTCAGAGGTAATTGCAAAAGCTATAAGTGTTGGAGGTGATTCAGATACAATATTGGCAGTAAGTGGAGCGATTGGAGGAGCTATTTACGGTTTTGATAGTTTTTCTGAAGAAGAAAAGTCCTTAGCTTTATACACAATAAAGAGCTACAGTAAATTGGAAAAGTTTTTCAATCAACCTCACTTCTAAGTTGATTCTTTTCTGGCAATGGTATCGGTTTACCAGTCTCATCTATTCTCACAAAGGTTATTCTGCAATTAAAAACTTCCACTTCCCTGTCTGCTCCAGGTTCATCAGCAAATACATCTACCATGTAAGTCATTGATGTATTCCCCTTCTTATAAGGTTTTATGACAAATCTCAATATGGCACCATTTTTTACACGATATTTGAAAGTAATATCATTCATGGCTATCGTTACAAGTGTACAGTGTGGGAAGTCAAGGGAAGCGGTCATCCATGCAAATTCATCTACCCACTTTAGCAAAACTCCACCAAAGAGATAACCATGAAAATTCAGATGTTCAGGGCGAACGTTAACAAAATTTATCATAGAGTCATTTTATATCTTTTTATTAAAATGTCAAAGGTATATATTATGATAAAAAATTATTTTTGTAGTTAAGACAAAAGTAATGTAAGGCAACTTTTTTAAACTAAAAAGTTTGATTTTTTAGATGATTTGATTTAAATTGTATCTATAGAGGTAAAATTATGAAAAGACTGCCCATAGGTATTCAGACCTTTGAAAAGATAAGGGATAAAGATCTAAACTATGTTTATGTAGACAAAACCAGATATGCTTACGATCTGATAAGTAATGAAGGGTATTTTTTCCTGTCCCGCCCGAGAAGGTTTGGTAAGAGTCTTTTTTTATCGATGTTAAAAGATATCTTTGAAGGTAAGAAGGAGTTTTTTGAAGGTCTTTACATCTATGACAAATGGGACTGGGAAGATAGATATCCAGTGATACATCTAAGCTTTGGAAGTGGTGTGTTAA
>JAIWOA010000118.1 GCA_020217115.1 Calditerrivibrio sp.
TCTTCTAATACTAACGAAGGAATTTAATATAAAAACAGTTGCAGAGTTTGTTGAAAATCAAGAAATCTATGATAAAATAAAAGAATTAGGGGGTGACTATGCACAGGGTTATCATATAGGTAAACCAGACAGTTATCTTTTTAACCCTAAAAAGCTATAATAACTTTTCAACTGAGAAAATGATATAGTCTCTTTTAAATAGTTTTATATGTTATTAAAAAATAATAAAATTTGGAGGATCTATGTACTATAAGCTTACCAATGTTAGTCTAAGAATAAAGATAATGATACCCCTGACAATAGCTATAATCTTCCTGATATTACTTGGCTTAATTGGAAGATACTCACAGTTTAAATATGTTTTAAACAAACAAATAGAAGAGGAAAAAAATAACGTTTCAGATACCTTTAATATTCTTGTAGATGAAAATATCAAAAATTTAAGAAAGGCTGTTGAGATAATAGCCATAAATCAGAACTATGCTAAATATCTTGCTGAAGGGAATAGAGAAGCCATCTTAAAGGAGCTGGAGGGATATTATAATAATATAAAAAATGATATAGACCAATTTCAATTTCACACACCGGACTCGAAAGCCTTTCTTAGGTTTCACAAGCCAGAGAAATTTGGAGATGATTTAAGTAAATTCAGAAAAACTGTGGTAAAAACAAATGATACTAAAAAGCCTGTAGAGGGTATTGAAGTTGGTGTTGGAGGGCCTGGTCTTAGAGTTGTATATCCAGTTTTTTATAATGGCAAGCATGTCGGAAGTGTAGAGTTTGGAGGTAGCATTGATGGAATAATAAACAAAATTAGTCAGCAGCACAAATTTGAATATGCTATAGCAATAAAAGAGGATTTTTTTAAATCTGCAAATAGAAAAATTTCAGATCAAGATTTGATAAAGGATGGACTGGTATATTATAAATTCTCCAGAGAAGAACTAAAAAATATAATAGATAAAAATAAACTCTATGAAGGTCTCCACAAACTATCTGATAAATCTTATTTTACCCACAAAGTAGCAATAAAAGACTACTCAGGAGAAATAGTTGGATATATACAGGTTTTAAAAGATTATACCGAATTAATAACTGAAAATAAAATACAATCAATAAAAAATCTCATAATGATAATTATGGCAACAATAGGAATCGTTGCTCTCTTAATTATGGAATTTATCATAATAAGTATTACAAAACCTATCAAAAAGATAACAAATATTATAGGTGAACTTTCCAGCAATACTGGGGACTACAGCAAAAGATTAGAACTTGTAAAACCTGACATAAAAAAGGAGATAGGGGTAACAGATCCAGATATAATAGCTTTATGCAAACAAAAGCCTTGCTGGGAAGCCATAGGTAGTTATGCTATTGAAAAAAAATGTCCATTACTAATTGGAAACAGTTCATTAAAAAATTGTAAGGATTGCAAAATATTTAAATCATTCTTTAGAGATGAGATAAAATCTGTGGGTTCAAGATTTAATATATTTATTGAAAGTGTGGAAAGAAATTTTATTGATATAATGACTCAATCGGTAAAAGTACTTGATGAAGGGCCAAAGATACTGAGCAATGTGAATCTTGTCATTAAGGAAAATTACAAAAATATCCAGATGGCCATGCAATCTGCTACAGCTGCTGAAGAGATGTCAAGCACAGTAAATGAAATCTCAAGATCTATAACTGAAATAACTAACAAATCCAACGAAACAAAAATATTGGCAGAAGAGGGGAGCACAATAGTCTTAGAATCCACAAAATATTCTGAAAAAGTAAAAAAGTCTATGGTTACTCTAAAAGATAATATCGATGAGCTTGTATCTATGGCTCAAAAAATAGGGGCTGTAGTAGGTGTAATAAACGATATTTCAGAACAAACAAATCTACTAGCTCTAAACGCAGCTATTGAAGCTGCAAGGGCTGGAGAGCATGGGAGAGGATTTGCAGTTGTAGCAGATGAGGTAAGAAAATTAGCAGAAAATACCCAAAGATCAACAAAAGAGATAGAACATATGGTAAAAGATATCCAGGTAAAGGTAAGAGCAGTTGGAAAAAATGTTGATGATTCCGCCATATTTGTTGATAAACAGAATGAAATAGCTGAAAAGACAAATACTAACTTTTCAGTAATATTGGAGTCTATAGAAGAGCTAAGTCAAAATATCTTCTCAATTTCTGCTGCAATTGAAGAGCAATCAAAGGCAGCTGAAGAGATTGCTCAGAGTATGACGGAGGTCTCAAAATCTGCTGAAAACACAAAGATCGCTACAGAAAACCTTGTAAATAATGTTGTCAAATTTATTAATGAAGTTTCCAATATTATTGAGCAGTTAAATAAATATAAATATAGCTCTAAAACAGTTCCATTCATAAAAGCTAAGATAGCCCACATTAATTTTATAATAAAACTATACCAATCAGCCATAATGCAGAAACCATATGATGTCGTTGATCACAAGAATTGTGCCTTTGGAAAATTTTACTACTCTGAAGGTATTGCAGAATATGGAATTGATAATGACTTTAAATCAATCGAACCTCCCCATATCAAAGTTCATGAAATGGGTAAAAAGGCAATGGAAGCAATTAAAACTGGTAAATTTAATGATGCTTTCAAGCTAATAGAAGATATTGACTCCCCTGTAAAATTGTTAGTAAGCTATCTTGATAAACTTATAGAAAAATATAAACTATAACGGTTTCTTTTTAAAAAAAGAGGGGGGTAACAGCCCCCTTAATATAAAAAAATAACTAATGTACAAAAAAAAATACATATGTATTTTTTTACTGTAAAGAATATATTACACACAACACCCCCATATTGCTTCCATAAAAAAATACCTTATGGCATATTATTTGCATTAGAAATATTATGTTAAGAGATGATATATACCAAACAACATTAAATTCTGAGATTACATTCTCTGGAGTTGGTCTCCACTCTGGCAAAGAGATATCGGTAAGAATATCTCCAGCCTATGCAAACACCGGTATAAGATTTAAGAGGGGAGATATACCTTCATCTGAATATGTAAAAATAACTCCTTTCAACGTTTATTCTACACAGCTTGCCACCTCAATAAAGTGTGGTGACTTCCCCATTAGTACAGTTGAGCATCTTATGGCGGCACTTTACGGTATGGGTGTTGACAATGCATTTGTTGAAGTCTATGGACAAGAGATTCCTATCCTTGATGGTAGCTCCCTACCATATGTAAAAATGATTAAAGAGGTAGGGATAAAAGCTCTTTCTAAAAAGAGAAAATTCCTAAAATTGAGAAAAAAAATGGTAATTGAAAAGGATGGAAAGCTTATAGAAATGCTTCCTTCTCGATTTATGAAGATTACTACACATATAGAATTTGACAATCCATTTATAGGTTATCAGAAGGTATTTGTAAATATAACACCTGAGACATTCGCAAATGAACTTGCACCTGCAAGAACCTTTGGATTCAAAAATGATATAGAAAAATTGTGGTCCCTTGGCCTTGCTAAAGGTGGATCAATGGAAAATGCCATACTTATAGACAATGACAGGGTAATAAACCAAGAAGGTCTCAGAATGCATGATGAGCTTGTAAGACATAAAGCGTTAGACCTTTTAGGGGATATATCTCTCATAGGTTACAGATTTTTTGGTCATGTAAGATCCTACAAGTCAGGTCACCTGATGAATAACATCTTTGCTCGTTCTCTACTTGTTTCTACAGATCTTTATACTGTCGAAGAACTTGACGAAAAAGTTGCTATTGATGGATTTGAACTGAAGCCTGAAGCTGTGGCTGCCCTTTAAAAAGAACCTCTGGATTTTTTAGATAACAATGTAACTCTTGCAACTTAGTAATCTTTAGGATTTAAAAAAGAATCTTTGAAGTAATACTATCACACCCACTGCCATTATAAACCTTACACCAAAAAGAACAATACCGTTAGCTCCAACTGCAACAAATATAAGTGTATCTTCAATAACAGCATGGCATATAGATAAAAATATTGCAGACAGCATGGTATCCTTGTAACTCATTTTATTCTCCATCGCATTTTTGATTAATATACCAGCTCCATAGGTTATCCCAAGTATAAACCCAACAATCATAGTTATTGAGGCATTTGTTGATATACCTATCATTTCTATAGGTGATTTTGCATATTTTTTGGTGAGCTCAAATAATTTTGATCTTTCATAAAATTCATATATTATCATCAGAACCACTATCACAAAAAACAATTTTATACTTAATACAGAAGCAGAAATGATCGATGATACAATATTTATCTCCATAAAATATTTAAAACCCCCGCCGCCAAAAATCCCCCAACAATCCTTACAAAAAGTATTACAGATGCCTTTGCCCCTGCCCTTGACAAAACAGCAGTCTCTATGAAAAGGTTATGCGCAAGTCCTAAAAAGAGTCCAGCTATTGTCATCTCTTTAGTATTAAGATTAAGGGGAACGAGGGCTGCTATGGCAGCATACATATTTAAAGTCATTCCAGAAATTATCCCTATGGCAGCTTCACCAGGCAAACCGATAATCTTCATTAGTGGCTGACAAAATACCCCTATATCAAACAAAATACCTGTCTGTTTTAGTATGTCAACTATTATATACAGGGGGAAAGTGTATATAATCATTTTATAACTAATCTTCAATCCATTTTTAAAACCAGCTTTCACAGTATCCATAAACATGTAATTATTATTTCAATTTAAGGGAGAAAAGTCAAGTAATTATAAACAAAACTCCCTTTACAAATATTCTCTTTTTAATATAATTCAATTATGAGAGCATTACTTATAGAAGATGACCCTTTACTCGGAGAATCTATAAAAGAGTACCTTGAATCACAAGGTTTTATTGTGAAATGGGAGTTTGATGACAGTAATATAGATCAGTATTACTGTTTCGACTATTTTGACATCATTATACTCGATCTTATGCTTAAATACAAATCAGGGGAAACTATTTTAAGATATATCAGAAAAGTATCTGAAGTACCGGTAATTATCTCAACAGCAAAATGTTGTATAGATGATAAAGAAGATTGTTTTACCTCAGGAGCAGATGATTATCTTGTAAAACCCTATGAACCTAAAGAACTTCTTTTAAGAATAAACAATATCTTAAGGAAAAAGGGATTAACAGTCTATCTGCCAAATAATATAGAAATAGACATCTCTTCAAAAACATTAAAAAAGGATGGAAAAGAGATAAAGTTGACCCAAAAAGAATGGGAGCTTCTATCCCTTTTAATAAAAAATAAAGGGAAAATTATTAGCCATGAATATATACTAAACAATATTTGGGGGGATGATTCCGTTGGAACAGAATCGATCAGAACATATATAAAGAGATTGAGGGATATACTTGGGGATAATAGCATTGAAACCCTCAAAGGGAGGGGATATAAGATCAATTAAAGCAATTATAAAAGCTTTACCCTTTGAAATTAAAATCCTTGCAATACTTGTAACTTTCCTTGTTTTAGTCATATCAATGATAAATTACATTCACATCGCAACACTAAAGGAATTGGTGATGGAGTCTGTAGAAAAGGACATCAATTTTTTTGCCAGTAACCAAGCTCAAAAAAGAGATGACTACATATTTGCCTACGAAGAGTATCAAAGATCAGAACAACTCATTTTCATAAAAAAGATAAATAACCAGTATTTTTTCATAAAAAAGGATTTTATCTATCAAAAATTAAAATATAGAATAAATATTCTTCTTATGTGGGAAGCTGTATTACTTGTATCTGTGATAATTATCTACTATTTCACAGCACACAGACTTATCGGCAATAGAGAACGTTATGTAAACCTTATAGAGGTATTTTCCCTGGTGTTGAATCACAAGTTAAGAAATTTTATTTCGATAGTAAAATTTAATGCCACTGATCTACCAGATAAGAAAAATATGAGATTACAAAATGCGTCGTTAAAACTTGAAAATGATGTAACCCTATTTAACAATTTGATAACTCTTTTTAAAAAAGATATAAATGTAAATAAACCAATAAAGGTAATTATAACAGAAATAGTTGAGGAACTAAATAATTTTTTTGATAAAAGAGTAAAGCTAAATTTGAGCGATCACAGATATATGTTACCGATTGATGATGCATATTTTACAGTTTATATATTAACTGAGAATGCCCTCAAATATTCTAAGGAACATCTGGAAATAAAATCTATAAAATTTAGAAGATATTACTACCTTGCATTGAAAAATGATATCAACCCTGATACACCAGCTGGACTTGGTATAGGTCTTAAAACTGTTGAGAAATTATGTAAAAAGCATAATTGGCAATTTAAATACAGAAAGAATAAAGATTACTTCGTTGTAATAATAAGATTTACAAAAAGTTTATTAACTTTTTAGTTACATGAATGAAATAAACTGTTTATTAAAAGATACCTTCGACAATATCCATATATTTCTTGTAAAAATTAATCTCATCAAAAATAATAAGTTCCTTTGAATGTGAAATGATCTTTTCAGCCAGATCCAGATAATTATCTCTGTCATAGATATTTTCTGATGGAACAACTTCTGGCAAAACACCTACATCGGAAGCCACCACCGGTATCCCAACAGACATCAACTCCATAGCAACCCTGCAGATAGTCTCAGAACCTAAAGAGGAGACAACACCCAGATCAAGGGAGCTCATCACATCAACAATATCTTTCCTGTAGCCAGTCATAAAAGATATATCATCTATACAATTTGCAACAAGAATATCGTTTATATGCTTTGAAGTTATGTTAGCATCAAAACCAACGATCATAAGCCTTATATTCTTATTACCAATGACATTGTAGATATGTGAGATTGCTTTTATCAGTACAATGTGACCCTTTACAGGATCAAACCTACCAACAATTCCAACAACAAAATTCCTATCACTAAATCCAAATTCATCCCTTACCCTTTTACGACCATCAGGATTGAATTTAAAGAGATCTCTATCAACTCCACCATGTATAACTACTGCATTCTTACAATTAAGTAGATCTATCAATCTATTTCTAATAGCACCACCTGAGACAATGATAGCATCAGCCGCTTTCCTATATAAAAACTTATTTATTATATTACCCTTTGTGTTCCTCTGGTCACCCCTGAACCTTATCAGTTTCCATCCATTATTATTAATTTTATTAAAATATCTTTTAATAGCCAGATACCAAAAAAACTCACCCCTATGACAATTAACAACATCTGGCTGAAACTCCATTAGAAAGCTATTAAAAGATCTTATGGTTTTCTGGAGTTTAAAAAAATTGTTCGTATTAAAATCTGCCTCTAATATCTCAATACCATATTCTTGAGCTTTTTTTATAGGGGGGGAACCTGGTAATCCTGCAACAACAACGCTGTGACCCATTTTTTGGGTAATTTTAGCTAAGTTGACAGCATACCAGGCTGTAGCATTGTACCACCTAACATTTATAAGATGTAAAAACTTCATCTAATTTTTTTAGTCTGCCTGATTTCTTATATATGTAGGTATATTTATCTCCTCATCATTATAGTCATCCAATGTCTTTAGCCCTAAATCCCTTTTTTTGATATTCTGAATCTTCTTAACAACATTTTCATTAGTCTGCCCTTTAGGAGGCATATAATCATTTATATTCACAGATTTGTTTTCTTTGACCTTACCAAGTCCAGTTGCTACAAGTGTTACCTTTATGAAACCTTCCATATCTGGATTTATTACCACACCTTTGTAAATTGCAGCATCTTCACCAGCAGATTCGTAAACTAACTGTGCAATATTTTGAACTTCCGTCATTGTGATATCATTGCCACCTGTAATATTTAAAAGTATCGCATCTGCACCTTTGATATTTGAATCTATCAGAAGTGGGCTCGACAGAGCTTTTCTT
Source organism: Calditerrivibrio sp. (assembly GCA_020217115.1). Classification (GTDB taxonomy): domain Bacteria; phylum Chrysiogenota; class Deferribacteres; order Deferribacterales; family Calditerrivibrionaceae; genus Calditerrivibrio. Next base: position 7,915 of record JAIWOA010000118.1, read on the forward strand.
GCTGCATCTTGATCTCTATTATCACCAGAAGCTATACCTATTCCCATTAGAGCCATACCCTTTGAGGACATAATCGCCCTGATATCAGCAAAGTCAACATTTACGTAACCGCTACTGTTAATTGTATCGGAGATCCCCTGCACACCTTGTCTCAATACATCATCAGCTATTCTGAATGCTTCTTTGAAAGGTGTATTCTTATCAATAACATCAAGAAGTTTATCATTGGGAACAACAATATATGTATCAACATGTTCCTTCAAAAATTTTAACCCCTGTTCCCCAAATTCAGTTCTCCTTTTACCTTCCCAATAGAAAGGTTTTGATACTACAGCCACAGTAAGAGCTCCAAGGTCCTTTGCAATACTCGCGATTACTGGAGCAGCTCCTGTCCCTGTTCCACCACCCATACCTGCAGTAATAAAAACAAGGTCAGCACCCCTTAAAGCATCTTCAATCGCCTCCTGTTCTTCAATTGCAGCTTTTCTTCCTATTTCAGGGTTACCGCCTGCTCCCAATCCCCTTGTCAATTTACTACCAAGCTGAATCTTGATCGGAGCAAGATTTGCAGCCAATGCCTGAGAATCGGTATTTGCTGCAATAAACTCAACATTTTCAATGCCGGCAGAGATCATATTGTTAATGGCATTGCCACCAGCTCCACCTACTCCTACTACCTTAATAACTGCTCCACTCATTACATCATCAAACTCAAACATGCTACACCCCCTATATTTTTAAAAAAATTCCTTTATCCAGCTTTTCATTGTTTCAAATATTTTTCCAACCTGTTTTTCATCTGTCCCTTTAAACACTGCCCCCTTAGGATGACCTTTCTTTGCAGCTATTAGAGCAAGACCAACTCCCGTAGAAAACATTGGATCGTTGATTGTATCAACAAGCCCCATCTTTATCTTATCTGGTTTTGCTATTCTCACAGGCATGTTAAATATTGAATATGCCAGTTCCTCAAGTCCCTCGATATTTGATAGCCCACCTGTCAAAACAACTCCGGCACCAATTATATCATAAAATCTTTTTTTGTACAGCTCACCAGAAAACATCTGAAGTATCTCCTCACATCTTGCATGGAGAATCTGAGTCATAACAGCTCTTGAAACTTTTCTGGGAGGTCTTCCTCCAACAGATGGAACCTCTATAACTTCATCATCCCCAACAAAGGGTAGCCAAACAGATCCATACTCTTTTTTAAGCTTTTCAGCTTCAGATTCAGGAGCATTTATCCCAATAGCAAGATCAGATGTGCAACTTTGCCCCCCAAGCTGTAGTACTGCAGTGTGATAAACAGTCCCCTTTTTGAAAACTACAAGATCTGTTGTCCCTCCACCACCATCTATCAAACAAACCCCTAACTCCTTTTCATCCTCACTAAGCACAGCCTCAGCTGAAGCAAGCTGTTCTAAAACTATATCATCCACAACAAGACCAGCCCTTTCACAGCTTTTTATAATATTTTGAGCACTTGACACAGCTCCTGTGATAATATGAACATCTACCTCAAGCCGAACTCCAGTCATCCCGATCGGATTTCTTATATCAGATTGACCATCAAGGGTATATTGTTGGGGCAAAACATGCAACACTTCGCTACCTATAGGAATATCTACAGCAGATGCTGATTCTATAACCCTGTCAATATCCTTTTGACCCACTTCCCTATTTTTTACTGCAATTATCCCTTTAGAATTAAAGCTTTTTATATGTCCTCCAGCAATACCTACAGTAACATTCCTTATACTTACTCCAGCCATCCTCTCTGCATTTGAAACAGCATC
>JAIWOA010000119.1 GCA_020217115.1 Calditerrivibrio sp.
AATCTTGGAGTCTCTGCAGAGGAGATAGCAATACTTTACAGAGCAAATTCCCAATCAAGAAATTTTGAGGTTGAACTAAATAGACTTGGAATACCATTTAAGGTTATAGGGGGAGTTGGATTTTATGGGAGAAGAGAGATAAAGGATATTTTGTCCTATTTAAAGTTATATGCCAATCCATATGATCTTCAATCCTTTAAAAGATCTATAAAAATACCATCAAGGGGGATAGGGGATTCCACCATCGAAAGGGTATCTAAATTTTCATCTGATAACGGAATCGACGTTTTAAGGAGTATCTCAGAACTTATGGATCAATTTACACCAAAGCAACAACAATCCTTTGGAAATTTTCTCGAAATAATCGATCAATTGAAGGGTTTAAAGGTTTCAGATACCATCAAAAAAATTGTTGAACTTACTGAATATGAAACCTATATAGGACAATTTGAGGATATTTACGAAGTAGAAAAAAGAATGGATAATATAAATGAACTGATAAATGCTGCTGTTCAGATGGAAGAGACAGGGGAAGTTAACATAAATGATTTTTTATCTGTAACAACTCTTCATACATCAAATGATGAGGAATCAAATAATGCGGTAAAATTGATGACAATACATGGTTCCAAAGGGCTTGAATTCGATACAGTATTCCTTACAGGGCTCGAAGAGGGTGTATTCCCACTATTTAGATCGTTGGAAAATGATTGGGAGCTTGAAGAGGAAAGAAGATTGTGCTATGTGGGTATAACAAGAGCAAAAAACAGATTATTCCTAACCCATTCTTCAAGAAGACTATTTTTTGGAAAAGCACAATTTCTAAAACCATCCCCGTTTATAGAGGAGATAGAATGTTTAGATTCAAAAGGCTCTAAAAAGAAAGTATTTCATGAAAAATTTGGGGAAGGTGACGTTATAAAAATAGAAGGTAATGGTGAAAATGCAAGGGTTGAAGTATTTTTCCACAAATATGGTTATAAAACCATAATTTCCAAATTTTTAAAGTGGTAAAAATATAATTTTTCTGTTATTAATTATTGAAATGGTTAATATAACAGACTAAAAGTTTAAATTATCAATATTACGAGGCTATTATGGGATTTTTCGATATCTTTAAGAAAAAAAATAGTGATACAGCCCTTCAGAAAGATGAAGGGGTTTTAAAAAGGTTAAAAGATGGCCTTTCAAAAACATCAATGAAGCTTGTTGGGGGATTGGAAAATCTTATACTTGGTAGAAAAAAGATAGATGATGAGCTGCTGGAAGAGTTAGAAGAGCTTTTTCTAACAGCTGATATTGGAGTAAACACCACAAATAAAATAATTGAAGAGGTAAGATCTGAAGTATCAAGGGATATTTTAAAAAATCCTGAAGAGCTTAAAAACTCAATAAAACAGAAACTACTAAAGATCCTTTCGATAGACAATAATCTGAAGGGATCTGACAATAAACCCTTTGTAATCCTCGTAGTGGGAGTGAATGGTGCAGGAAAAACAACCAGTATAGCCAAACTTACAAATATGTTTAAAAATCAGGGGTTCTCCGTTTTATTGGCTGCAGGAGACACCTTTAGAGCAGCGGCGATAGAACAGCTCCAGATATGGGGAGATAGGGCAGGTATCCCCGTTGTAAAACAATCAGAGGGAAGCGATTCTGCAGCTGTTATATATGATGCAGTAGAATCAGCAAAGGCAAAGGGGATAGATATTGTCATTGCAGACACTGCTGGAAGACTTCATAATAAATTTAATCTTATGAATGAACTGAAAAAAGTTGTAAAGGTAATAGGGAAAAGTATCCCGGAAGCTCCCAATGAAATTTTACTTGTCATTGATGCAACAAATGGTCAGAATGCATTACTTCAAGCTAAGAAATTCAAGGAGGAGATTGGAGTTACAGGCATAATCCTGACAAAACTTGATGGCACATCCAAAGGGGGATCGATAATAGGAATAGTTGATGAATTGCAGATCCCTGTAAAATTTATAGGATTTGGTGAAAAAATGGATGATTTAAAACCCTTTGATCCTAAAATCTTTGTTGAAGCACTCTTTGATAAGTAGTTATGAGCCAGATAGATAGAAAAACCTTTAGATGGTACAAAAGAAAAGATGATTTTTCTGAAATATATGAACCTGTAGTATGGAGATATGGGGAAAAGATGTACCAGCTAAACTACTTTGACAATATCTCTAACCAGTTCATTTTAAAGGATTCTTATGGTAAAATAGATGCACTGAATTTTTCTCTGGAATTTTATAGGGCCGAAGAGGTAACTCTTTCCCAATTAGCATCAATATATAAAATATGTAAAACTTTCGCAATAAACCCTTCCGATATAAAGATTTTTGAAGAAAATGGTATAAAAGGGGATGATGCATATGAATCCTTAGAATACTACGATAAACTAAATGAATTGACAGCAGAATATATAAACATAAAAAAACTTGGAATAAAATATATCTCCATTTTAAAAAAATTAAAGGAGAATCATCTAAAAATAATTGATCAATTCATAGATAAAAAAAAACCATCTGCAAGTGATTTAAGAAATTTTATCAATTTTATAAAAGATTACAAAAACTACATAAATAACGATACTTTTGACGAAAATCTCATTAATTCTATAAGAAAAAAAAGAAATCTTTTGCAGTCTGATTTTCAAGAAAAATTTAAAGAATTACAAAAGAATTTTCATAGCATCACAGTTGACAACATAAATAATTTTGAAAAATGTTCACTAAAAGTAATATCTGAGATATCAAATATGGAAGACTATTTTGCATCTCTCAGGGAATTTCAAAAAAAAGAGATCTTTGAAGAGATTTTTAATCTGATGAAGAGATATGATATATATTGAAAAAAGTGCAGAACATGGACATTTCCGTAAACTTTTTGATGAAAATGAGATTCCATATGAATTTATTGAGGATAAGTCTGAAATTGAGGATAGTAAAAAAAATATCCTGATCACAAGCCAGAAAAATAGGTTTGTACATAGCTGTCCTGCTACAAAAGAGTACAGATGTTGCAACTATATGGTAGTGGATGCTGTAGAGGGATGTCCCTTTGATTGTAGTTATTGTATATTGCAGGCTTATCTTAATCACAATTATATAAAGGTTTACGATGACATGGAAAGTATCAGGGAAAGTATTCTGGACCTATCAAAAAAAGGTAAGTTTAGACTTGGCACAGGAGAATTGTCAGATAGTCTTGCATTAGACCATATTCTAAGACTTTTAGACTTTATTATACCAATAATAAATAAGCAGGAAAATATCCAATTTGAATTTAAAACAAAATCTTCAAATATATCAAACCTGCTAAACCATAATCCTAAAAATATAGTTGTATCATTCAGTTTAAACCCAGAAATTATATCTAAAAGGGAAGAACTATTTGCATCATCACCAATTGAAAGAATAAAAGCTGCTAAAACCCTTACCGAATATGGATATAGAGTTTCATTTCATTTTGATCCACTCATCTATTGTGACAATTTTGAGGAGGAATATATAAATTTATTAGATTACCTCTTTGATAACATAGAGCAGTCATCTGTAGAGTTTATAAGTATATCAACATTTAGATTCGTACCAGAACTTGCAGATATCATAAGAAATAAATTTGACAACAGTGATATACTGGCAAACAATTTTATAAAATCTATGGACAACAAGATGAGGTATTTTAAAACCCTCAGGGTACATATGCTTAAAACAGTTTATTATCATATTAAAAAAAATTGGGATACAGTATTCACATACTTTTGCATGGAAGACAGATCTATTTGGGAAAAGATCATGAATTACGACCCCGGAGACAGGGAGAATTTTGAAAAATATTTTAAATGGTATAGATCATGAAAATAGTTTCAATAGATATTGGTGGTACAAATACTAAATATGGAGTGTTTGATTTTTCTGATGAAATGAGAATCTTAACCTCTGGATACTTTAAAACCCCTAAGAAGATAGAGATAATGTTTGATCTACTCTCTCAAAGTCTCACAGGATACAACTTTTCTATGGTTGCGGTAGGTGTTCCAGGGGTATACAATAAGGTTTTAGATAAAATTGTATACGCCCCCAATCTGCACCTCCTTGAACATATTAATATTAAACAGAATTTCGAAGACTATTTTAATTGTGAAGTAATAATCGAAAATGATGGGAATATGGCTACATTTGGAGAATACTTTTTCATAGAAAAGGAAAAGATCAAAAACTTTGTGATGATTACTTTGGGCACAGGTGTTGGAGGTGGTGTAATATACAATGGAGATATTTTAGGAGGTAACACAACCATTACAGAACTTGGGCATATAACAATAAATTTTAACGGAAGAAAATGTGGTTGTGGGAAAACAGGTTGCTTTGAAGCCTACTGTGGCATGAAGGGTATAAATGAAACATATATGGAAGTTTCAGGGGTAACAAACTCTAAGGTAGATGAGATATTCAAACGATGCCAGAGCAAAGACAGCCTTGCAAAGATATCCATCGAACTTTTTTCATACCATTTAGCATCAGGGTTGTCGAGTATAGCAAATATATTTTCTCCAGAAAAAATTAAGATAGGTGGTGGAGTATCCTTCTATCAAAACTGCTTTTTTAAAAAAACAGTAAAATATTTTTCAAAAATGATCTTCCCGGCATTTAAAAATAGTGTAACATTAGAGATATCAGAATTAAAAAACAATGCAGGGTTATATGGTGGTGCAGCATTTTGTATAAAAAAATTATCCAACCATTAGGTCTATGTATGAAGAAAAATAAAAAGTGGAAAATATGATCTCAATATTCTTAATATTTATAGCATCCTTTATAGCTGCAACAATCTCAGGGGCAGCAGGTTTTGGTGGGGCATTTCTTCTTCTTCCAATTCTAACGAATACAGTAGGTATAAAATCAGCTATACCAATACTTACAATTGGTCAACTATTTGGCAATGCTTCAAGGGTCTGGTTTGGCAGAAATGAACTAAAGTGGAGGTACATCCTTCTTTTTACATTATCAGCTATCCCAATGACGATAGCAGGAAGCTACCTTTTTTCAGAGGTCAATAGTAGTAGAATAAAGTTTGCAATAGGGTTATTCCTTGTCTTTCTCGTTTTATATCGGAGAGCAAAAATAAAAATAATAACTTTAAAAGATAAAGGTATCTTTATTGGTGGTGCATTGACAGGTTTTTTATCTGGAATAGCAGGCAGTGCAGGTCCCCTTGGTGCAGCATTTTTTCTGGGGCTTGATTTAAAAGCGACGGCATATGTAGCTAGCGAGGCATTTACAGCTTTAGCAATACATATAACCAAAATATCTGTTTACAGAAAATACTCTTTGATAGGTGAAGTAGAGTTATATTATGGCTTATTTATAGGTATGGCAATGGTTTGTGGAAGCTGGGTGGGGAAAAAGATCATCACAAAAATGAGTAAAGACAAGTTTTTGTTAATTGTAGATATATTGCTTATAATTTCAGGTTTTCAGTTAATAATATCTTAATAAATCTACAAAATACAAGAACTTATACAGCATAAAAAACAAAAAACGATGAGAATACTTTTACAAACTATTTTTTATACAAATTCATTATGTTATAAACTGTAATATTGTTAAGATCTTCTTAATGTTATTTTCTAATGTATCATGAAGTTACCAAAAAACAATTTCGTATTAGTGAATTTAATCTAAAAAATGGGGTGGAATTAACCACACCCCATTTTTGCTATATATTTAAATAAGATAAATTATCTCTTCAGATTCAACAGTTCTTGAAGCATTTCATCGCTTGTTGTTATAATCCTCGAATTTGTCTGGTACCCCCTCTGAACTGTTATCATTGTTACAAACTCTTGTGCTATATCAACATTGGAGTTTTCTACAACCCCAGCCTGAACAACACCTCTACCACCTGCCCCTGCAACACCTATTGCAGCAAGACCTGAGTTTGGAGTTTCAGAAAACAGAGAGCTACCAACCCTTGCCAGACCTTCCTGGTTTGTAAAAATTGCGATGGCAATCTGCCCCAATACCCTTATTTCCCCATTACTATAGGATCCGACTATCTCTCCAACATCATTGAAACTGAGCTTATCAAGATCACCCCTTGTATAGCCATCCTGATCAGACTTGGTAATAGTTGATGCTCCAGATGAAAGCACCATACCATCAAATTCACCAGGTTTACCTATTTTGACGGCAACACCATTTATCTGTGCTGCTCCATTACTTGGTGAAAGTGTATAACTGAGGTTGGGTATAATGTTTCCATTGTTAGCATCATAGACACCCTGAAAAGAACCATTTTTGTTAAACCTTACTACAACTTCATCACCTGTGGTACCATCTATTGATATAGTGTCTGCAGGACTTGATGGTGTAATTCTCATTTTCCATTCATTGTTAGCTTCATTAAAGAGATAAAATTCATAATTTACGCTATGGGCATTACCTTGAGAATCATATATTGTTTGACTGGTAACTAATTGACCTCCTGAAGCATTTTGTACCGTCTGATATTTCATATAGTCGTTAAATGTGGCATAACTTCCTGTACCTATAGCAGATAATGTTATGTAATTGATCTCATTTCTAATACCCTTTTCCCCTGTGACTTTTATTTTTCCATCTTCTATTTTTAAACTACCTGTTTCCAGACCAAGATACGTTTCTAATTTAGTAAGTAGCCCGGACAAAGTGTTGCCAGATGCACTGTATGTTGATATACCATCACCGTGGGGGATATTATTTCCAATCCTTGCATCCATCTGAATGGTAGCGGTGTTATCAAGACCTAAGCTCTGACCAGAATTAGTCATTAAATTTGTCAATAAGTCTGAATCAGATGCATATCTGAGAAATTTATTCGATGTCATAATACCTGTTACCCCTGTGGATATAGTCGAGGATGTAACAGCGTTGGCTTCAAAGATTGTACCAGAATATGCCTTATCCAGAGAGAAACCTGTTATGTTGTTATTTCCAGCTACATTGCTATATACGATCCTTCCAACATTACTGTCCAGTGGGTTATCTATATAACTGGAAACAAAACCTGTAGATACATTGCTTGCAATTGCAGATGAAACCTGACTTGCAAGTTCTGCAAGGTTATTAAAATCAGTTCCTGTTGTAAGTATCTTTTCATAGAATAGCTCACCTGAATTCCTTGAAGAGTTGATCGTAGAATATGTGCCCACCAAAGTCTGTAGCACAGCTGCAAAATTTGGGTTGCCAGAAAAGGAGTTAATTGTAAAATCTGAACTAACACGGGTTACCGTTAGTTTACCATTTGATATTGTAACTGTAGCAGCAGGATCAACATTATTTATTATCCTCTGCAATTCAGCAGAAAAACCTTGCATCGTGTTAAATACATTATCGTTGTTAGTTCCATCTGCAGCACCGTAGGTCAAACTATAGGTATTTCCATTTAAAACAATATTTACAACCGATGCAGTGTCTAACCCAAGACTAACATCAGATGAATTGTATACACCAGCCATATTAGTAATTGCAGTGGCATGGGCTTTTATTCTAACAGGCTCACCATCTAAAAGATCCATTTTCAAACCACTAGAATTAAAAACAGAAGTTATTGGGGTATTCGAATCTGATGTTGTCATAAGGGGCTGATACTGTAATATAGTTGGATCTGCTTTGGTATCAAGGTTTCCAGCTAAAAAGATCTCAGATGTCTGTTTTGCTGCAATAGTCATTTGAGCTGGCCCCATCTGAATATCTTTAATATCTGCATTGTTTAGAAGCTGGCCTGTTGTAAGATCTGTCATCCATCCCTGCACCCTAAAACCTGCAGGGTTTACAAGATACCCCTGTCTATCAAAGGAAAAGTTACCTGCTCTCGTATAATACCTCTCAGTTTCCTGCTCTCCACGTACAACAAAAAATCCCTTACCATCAAGTGCGAGGTCTGTTGTCACTCCTGTGGTTTGAAATGTACCCTGAAGAAAGATATTATCTACAGATGCTATATTTGTTCCTAAACCAACCTGAATAGGGTTTATACCACCAATGTTTCCACTGGGTGCTTTACCTATTGAAACAGTCTGGCTGATAAGATCCTTAAATGTAAGTCTACTACCTTTATACCCTACTGTGTTAACATTTGATACATTGTTTCCTAATACATCCATAGCCTTCTGATGTTGCTGAAGACCACTAACTGCTGAATATAATGACCTTAACATAACATACCTCCTTAATTACTACTTTCGTTTACTTCTGTAATACTTGAAGAATCTACTGAAAAACCGTTGACATTGAAAACCAATTTACCATCTACATATGCGACACCCTTTACTCTCCCCGATGCAAGGGATGTTGAAGATATCTCGTTACCATTAGCGTCCTTCGCCTTTATACTGTATGAATAGCTTCCATCAGTCAGTTTAGAACCATTTATCCCTGTGCCATCCCATGGAATTGTGTTAAAGCCTGCGGGAAGATCATTAAATTCTCCTGTTGCCACAACAGAACCTGCAGAATTATAAATACTTATTGTTGCTGTCTTAGCTGCGTCAGATAGTGTAAATTGTAATTTAGCATTGCCACCTTCAAGATTGAAATTCTTCCCATAATATTTTACATCTTTACCCAAAAATGTTGCACCATTTAATAACTGACTCTCCTTTGAGCTCTTACTCTGATTTTCCAATGCCTTTGATATATTGATCAACTGTTCAAGGGAGGAGAACTGTGTAGTTTGGGCAATAAATTCACTATTGTCCATAGGGCTCAAAGGGTCCTGATTTTTTAATTGGGTTATCATAAGGTTTAAAAAATCATCTTTATCCATCTCTTTTTTGGGCGCCCTATTTTTGGAAGTTAATTGAGCATAGCTTACACTACCAACACTACCTGTACTCATCATAAATCACCTCACGCGTATAAACCTTTATCTTCTACATTCTCTATTGCATCAGACTCATTTATCGCCCCACCTAATTTAAATCCATTTTTATCATCATGTTTGTTACTTTTATTATCCTTATCCTCGTTTGCCATCATAAATCCAAATTCCATATTTTCAACAACAATCCCTTTATTTTCAAGCTGGTTTCTTATCTGGTCAGAACTTGTTAAAAGCATATATCTTGCGTGTTCATTGTCAGTAAATATTTTTGCAGTTATCTTACCACCTGTGTCTGTAAGCTGAATCTCAAGCTTACCCAGGTGTTCTGGAGTAAGCTGAACAGTTAGTTTTTTAACACCACTACTTCTTCCAGCTTCTACAATATCAACAACTTTGAGTATATCTTTCAGCTCCTTTACCTCAATATGTTTCGTATCAATGTTATTATTTTTTGGATTTTCATTGGAATCATTTTTAATATTCAATAATTCAAATTTTGTAGAACTGTTACCTCCATCATTGTCTAACTCTGCCTTAACATCTTCAGTTTTGGAATTTAACTCCTCATTTGCAATCTTAATAAAATCACTGATATTTATTTTGGATTCCTTCCCTTCAACCATTTTAGATTGACTGATCTGATTCAGAATATTTTTGTATTCCAATATCGATTTCTTACTATTTGCTATGACATCACT
>JAIWOA010000120.1 GCA_020217115.1 Calditerrivibrio sp.
TTTTTTTCAAAGTACAAAACTGGAGGCTACCCAAAAGATAACTTTATTAACAGTCAAATCTCTACATATATCTACCTACAGCCAGAGCTATTGCCTTTAGCTCACCCATCAGTCTAAGGAAGATCTCCGGTCTCAAAGACTGTGCACCGTCACTAAGGGCATTTTCAGGATCAGGATGAACCTCTATGATAAGACCATCTGCGCCAGCTGCTATAGCGGCTTTTGATAAAGGTGGAACATAGTGCCAATGGCCAGCAGCATGGCTTGGATCAACTATTATAGGCAGATGGGATTTTTCTTTGACAACAGGTACACAGCTGATATCCAGAGTATTTCTTGTAGATGTTTCAAAAGTCCTTATACCCCTCTCACACAAAACAACATTTCTATTCCCCTCAGCGAGAATATACTCAGCTGCTAACAGAAATTCTTCAATTGTCGTAGCCATACCTCTTTTTAAGAGAACAGGCTTCCCTGTCTGCCCCAAAAGACTCAAAAGAGCAAAGTTTTGAATATTTCTTGCTCCTACCTGAAACATATCGGTATATTTATTAACTGTTTCCACGTCTCTCGGATTAACAACTTCAGTAACCACTGGAAGTCCTGTAACAGTCCTTGCTGTTGATAAAAGCTTTAAACCATCTTCCCCAAGACCCTGAAATGCATAGGGACTTGTCCTTGGTTTGTAAGCTCCACCCCTTAGCATCTTTGCTCCGGCAGCCTTTACATATTCAGCAGTCTTTACTATTTGATCTTCAGATTCAACAGAACAAGGTCCAGCTATAATCGTAATATCCTCCCCCCCAAACTTTACCCCACAAACATCAACAATACTCTGTTCCCTCTTTACCTCTTTGCTGGAAAGCTTATAAGGTTTAGAGATGGGAACAACTCTGTCAACACCCGGCATATCTTCAATAACTCCAATGTTTTCTCTGTCACCCAGGCCAACAAGCCCCACAACGTTTCTTTCTTTTCCATAAATAACATGGGCAGAGAATCCCAACGATTCAGCTTTTGTACAAACATTTTTCAAATCAATTTCTTTTGAACCAATTTCCATTACAACAATCATAATAGTTACCTCCTAATTATTCTTTTAGATATAAAAAAAGAACCGCAGGTGGGGATCTCCCGCCTGCGGCTCCTGTTTTTTATACAATTTAAACAGGTATCACCTCAAGCGGTACACTCCAAAAAAGAAAAAGTAAAAAAAGAAATATAATGATCTACAAAAAGATTTAAAACCTGAAGAGAAATGATATTTTTTGTCCGTAAAAAGAATACTCATACTCATGTTCTTTCAATAAACTTAATTTAAAAATATGTCAATAACTTTTATTATACAATAATAGATGACCATCTCCCACATAAACCCATATCTAAAAATTTCCCACTTTCTGACTTAATTTTAAGTTCAAAGATATCCAGATATTTCTTTAAGAAATCTATTCTTGAAAGATATTTCCTTAAATTTTTTTTATCAACCCATTGGGAATGTGTGGTAAATATAAAAAATCTTGGTCTATCTGTAATGCGATTTAAAATATCAGTCAATAATTCAATATCCCTTTTTAATGACCAATCTCCACCCGGTCCTCTTCCAAACTCTGGAGGGTCCAGAATAAAACCATTATATCTTTTCCCCCTCTTCACCTCTTTAACCATAAAAGTCATTGCATCTTCGACAATAAATCTCACCTTACATTTCAGCTCATTTAATCGAGCATTCTCCTTAGCCCAATTGACTGAGGATTTAGAACCATCAAGATGAACTATCTCTCCACCAAATCCCTTTAAAGCAATATTTGAAACACCAGTATAAGAAAAAACGTTTAAAATTCTTTCATCTTCACCCATACTCAAAGATATTTTTCTTAGAAAATCCCAATTTTCGTATTGCTCTGGAAATATGCCAACCTGCCCTGCAGATGCAAATCGCAATTTTACTTTAGAATCAAATATAGAGATTTCCCAGTCTGAGGAAGATTCATCCTTTAGAATCCACCCTTTTTCTCTATCAAAATAGGCATCTACCCGATCCCATATATCTTTATTATAGCTTTTATTACAGATAGATTGGGGAGAAGGTCTATCAACAAGCAGATCTCCAAATCTTTCTAACTTTCTACCTTCACCAAAGTCTACCAAAGAATAATCGAAATTATCAAACATAACAATAAAAAGAGGGGGTATTTATACCCCCCTATTAAAAACTACTCAACATAGGTAAGTCTAAATTTACCCATTTTATCAAATTCAAGATATTTGTAAATTTCATCTTTTTTAGGCTCAACCCTTTCATTAAGGTACTTAAAGTACTCCTCAACTGTAGGAAGTTTTCCAAGAAGAGCAGCAACAGAAGCCAACTCTGCAGAACCAAGATAAACCCTTGAACCATCACCCATCCTATCATCAAAGTTCCTTGTGGATGTTGAAATGACATTTGTTTTAGATTTCACCCTTGCCTGGTTACCCATACAAAGTGAACAACCTGGTATCTCTGTCCTTGCTCCTATCTGTGAGTATATTGAGTAATAACCTTCCCTCATCAGCTGAGCAGCGTCCATTTTTGTAGGTGGTGTAAGCCATATTCTTGTTGGTGCTTCCTTCTCTTTTTCCCAGATCTTTCCAGCTGCTCTAAAATGACCAATATTTGTCATACAGGAACCGATGAATACCTCATCTATTCTGTCCCCTGCAACATCTGAAAGGAGCTTTACATCATCTGGATCGTTTGGACAGGCAAGAATAGGTTCCTTTATATCTGCTAAATCGATCTCTATAACAGCAGCATACTCTGCATTCTCATCCCTTGAAAGAAGAACAGGATTTTTCAACCATGCTTCACAGGCATCAATCCTTTTCTGCAAAGTGTTAGCATCCTGATAACCCTCAGCTATCATCTGCTTCATAAGAGCAATATTGCTTTTCAAATATTCGGCAACTGATTTCTCAGAGAGTTTTATAGTTGCAGCGGCAGCCGATCTTTCAGCAGCAGCATCTGTAAGCTCAAAAGCCTGTTCTACAGTCAAATCAGGTAGCCCTTCCATTTCAAGAATTCTACCATTAAATACGTTCTTTTTACCTTTTTTAGCAACTGTGAGTAAACCCTGCTTTATTGCAACATAGGGGATAGCATTCACAACGTCTCTTAAAGTAATCCCGGGATTCAATTTACCTTTAAATTTTACAAGAACAGATTCTGGCATGTCAAGGGGCATAAACCCAAGTGCACCAGCAAAAGCCACAAGTCCTGATCCAGCTGGAAAAGATATACCTATAGGGAATCTTGTATGTGAGTCCCCACCAGTTCCAACAGTATCAGGTAACAACAATCTATTTAACCATGAATGTATTACACCATCTCCAGGCTTAAGAGCAACTCCACCCCTTGCGATCACAAATCCTGGCAGTGTCTTATGCATTTTAACATCAGCTGGTTTTGGATATGCAGCAGTATGGCAAAAAGACTGCATAAAAAGTTCTGCCTGAAATCTAAGGCATGCAAGCTCTTTGAGCTCATCTGCAGTCATAGGTCCAGTTGTATCCTGAGAACCAACAGTTGTCATTTTTGGCTCACATGCAGTTCCCGGTAATACACCATCCACTCCACAAGCTTTCCCAACTATTTTCTGAGCTAAAGTATACCCTTGATTTGGTTTAGGTTTTGGATTTTCCACTTTAACAAAGATATCTGATTCTCCAAGCCCTAAGAATCCCCTTGCTCTATTTGTCAAAGCCCTTCCTATGATTAAATTAAGTCTACCACCAGCTCTAAACTCATCCCTTATTGTGGAAGGTTTAAGCTCAAACTTGCTTAGGACCTCACCATTCTCCCTTTTTATTTCAAGCTTTTCAGTATCTATTATGATAACATCACCAGTTTTCATACCTGTTACATCACACATAATTGGCAATCCACCTGAATCCTGAGTGGTATTAAAAAATATTGGAGCAATAAGACCTCCAAGTATTATACCACCTCTTCTTTTATTTGGAACAAATGGGATATCTTCACCATTGTGCCACATAACAGAGTTACACGCAGACTTTCTCGAAGAACCTGTACCAACAACATCACCTACAAAAGCAACCTGGTAACCTTCTGATCTAAATTTTGCTATCTCTTCGATACCACCGGGGAATCTTGTTTCACCCATTGCAAGAGCATGTAGTGGTATATCTGGTCTGCTAAAGGCATGTTTTGCAGGGGAAAAATCATCTGTATTTATCTCTCCGTCAACCTTAAACACTTTTAACTTGATCTCTTTTTTAAGATCTGGCTTCGATGTGAACCACTCTGCATCAGCCCAGGATTGGATAACCTCTTTTGCATACTGATTAGTTTTAGAAAGCTCAGCAACTTCATCAAAGGCACCATAAACAAGAATAACATTTTTAAGTGCATTTGCTGCAGCTTTTGCCAGAGAATTATCTTTCAAAGCCTCAACCAGAGGAGTAACATTGTATCCACCGATCATTGTTCCAAGCATAAAAATTGCATCTTCTTTGCTCACAAGAGGAGATTTTACCTCACCCTTAACAATTTTTCCAAGCCAACCTGCCTTAACCTCTGCAGCAGGATCAACTCCAGGAGAAACCCTATCCCTCAAAAGTGAAAGCAAAAATTCTTCCTTACCTTTCTCAGGATTTTCCAATGCCTTACATACTTCTGCAGTCATATCTGGAGAAAGGGGAAGTGGTGGTATACCCAGTTTTTTTCTTTCTTCAACATGCTCTAAATATTGTTTAAAAAGTTCACTCATAGACACTACCTCTCAGGTTTTTGTATTCTGTATACAGTTTATATACATCTTTAATTATGTTTTGTCAAAAGAAATTTTTAAATTTAAAACAATCTTTGATATTAAACATCAGTTTGTTAATACATAAAAACTATTTATAAAATCAATAGAATTAATCAATATAATCAATAAAAATAAATGTATATTTTTTTATATTTTTTCTCGACAAATTTTTAAATTTGTAATAAAATAACACTGTTATCAATTAAAATCAAAAAGCATAAGGAGGTAGCTATGGCTACACCAGAATTTTACTACCAGGACCCTTTCCCTTTGGGGCCAGATAAAACAGAATATAGACTTTTGTCAAAGGAAGGTGTTTCCCTTGGAGAATTTGAGGGTAAACAGATATTGAAAATTACTCCAGAGGCATTAACCTTTTTATCAAATCAGGCTATGAGAGATGTATCCTTTCTCCTGAGAAAGGAGCATAACGAAATGGTTGCAAAAATTTTATCAGACCCAGAAGCATCCCAAAATGATAAGGGGGTTGCACTTGCATTTCTGAGAAATGCTGAGGTTGCTGCAAATTTTGAGCTACCTTTCTGTCAGGACACAGGTACAGCAACAGTTGTGGCAAAAAAGGGGCAACAGGTTTGGACTGGATTTAATGATGCTGAAATGATAAGTAAAGGTATATACAAAACTTACACTGAAGAAAATCTCAGATACTCACAAACCGTAGCTCTTGACATGTACAAAGAAAAAAATACAGGAACAAACCTGCCAGCACAGATAGATATTTATGCAACGGAAGGGATGGAGTATAAATTTCTCTTTGTTGCAAAAGGTGGTGGAAGTGCAAACAAAACATACCTTTATCAAGAAACGAAAGCTCTCCTTACACCAGAAAAGCTTGAGAAGTTTTTAATAGAGAAGATGAAAACTCTTGGAACAGCAGCCTGCCCACCATACCACCTTGCCTTTGTTATAGGTGGAACAAGTGCTGAAGCCTGTTTAAAAACAGTTAAACTTGCATCAACAAAATACTACGACTCATTGCCAACTCAGGGGAATGAACATGGTCAAGCCTTTAGAGATTTAGAACTGGAAGAAAAACTATTAAAAGCAGCTCAACAGCTCGGAATAGGAGCACAATTTGGTGGAAAATACTTCTGTCACGATGTAAGGGTTGTAAGACTTCCAAGACATGGTGCTTCATGCCCTGTAGGTATGGGAGTTTCATGTTCTGCAGACAGGAACATAAAAGCAAAAATAAACAAAGATGGAATATGGCTTGAGGAAATGGATAGAAATCCTGGTAGACTTATACCAGAACAATATAGAGGTAAGCACAGTCATGGAGTGAAAATAGATTTAAACAGACCGATGAAGGAGATCTTAGCAGAACTGAGTAAATATGAAGTTTCTACGCCACTGCTATTGACAGGAACTATTGTAGTTGGTAGAGATATTGCACATGCAAAATTCAAAGAGATCATCGATTCTGGCAAACCTGTACCGCAATATTTAAAAGATCACCCAATATACTATGCAGGACCAGCCAAGACTCCTGCAGGAAAGCCTTCAGGATCCTTTGGACCTACAACAGCGGGCAGAATGGATTCCTATGTTGATTTATTGCAATCCCATGGAGCTTCAATGATAATGATCGCAAAAGGTAACAGAAGTCAGGCTGTAACAGATTCATGCAAAAAATATGGTGGTTTCTATCTTGGGTCAATAGGTGGTCCTGCTGCACTTCTTGCAGAAGAGAATATCAAGAAGGTTGAATGTATAGATTTCCCAGAACTTGGCATGGAAGCAGTATGGAAGATAGAAGTTGTAGACTTCCCTGCTTTTATACTTGTGGATGACAAAGGGAACGATTTCTTTAAAAAATTAGGATTATAAAAATATAGGGGGGGGTTGCCCCCCTTTTTTTGGAGATATTGATGAGTAAAATAATTGTTGCCCTTGATTTTAACCAATTTGAAGAGGCAAAGCAACTTATAGATAAGACAAAGGATCTCATTGAGTATTATAAAGTTGGTCTGGAAAGCTATATCTCTTGTGGGGAAAAACTGTTAAATTATATACAAGAACAGGGTAAAAAGATTTTTCTCGATCTAAAGTTCCACGATATACCAAATACAGTATCATCTGCCACTGTAGCATCCCTGAAGTACAATGTAGATATTGTCAACATGCATACACAAGGTGGAATAGAGATGATGAGCAATACAGTAAAGATGGTAACCGATTACTGTAATGCAAAAAACATTAAGAAACCAAAAATTATTGGGGTAACACTTCTAACATCCCTTGACTTAGATTATATGAAAAACCACAGAATAAATTTCGATTCAACAGAGGAATATGTTTTACATCTTGCAAGAAATGCAAAAATTAGTGGACTTGACGGAGTTGTATCTTCTCCTAAAGAAACTGTTATCATAAAGGAAAATTTAGGTAAAGATTTTATCACTATAACACCGGGTATAAGGCCAGCCTATGAACAACTTGGTGATCAGAAAAGGGTGATGACACCAAAGGAAGCAAAAATTACAGGAACAGATTTTATGGTTATAGGAAGACCGATTACAAAGGCAGCTGATCCCCAAAAGGCTGTATTGAATATATTGGAGGAATTAAATGACTGAAGAACAGATCTTAAGTACATATCAAAGACATGGGGCACTTTTAAAGGGACATTTTCTCCTTTCCTCAGGACTTCATAGCGACACATATTTACAAACTGCCCTCGTAATGCAATACCCTGTAATTGCAGAATCTATCATAGGTGAACTTGTGAAAAAGGTTTATGATATACCTTTTGATACCGTTGTAAGTCCTGCAATAGGGGGGATAAGGTTTGGATATGAATTTGCCAGACTATTAAGAAAAAGAGCCATTTTTACGGAGAGAGAAAATAATGAAATGTCTCTCAGGAGAGGCTTTACGATAAAACCTGGAGAATCTGTAATGATAGCAGAAGATGTAGTTACCACAGGCAAATCAACATTGGAATGTCTGAAGGTAGCTGAAGCACATGGAGCAAAGATTGTTGGTATAGTATGTATGGTTGACAGAAGTGGAGGAACAGTACATTTTGACTATCCATTTTTCCCTTTAGTAAGAGTCAATGTAGGAACCTACAACCCTGAGGATTGTCCTATGTGCAAAGAGGGACTACCCCTTGTGAAACCTGGAAGTAGAAAGATTTTATAGAAGATAGGGGGATTTTATATCCCCTATTATACAAGAAACTAAACGATCCAGGAACTTAGATCCTTTTTAACAACATCTATTTTTACATAACTATATACGGGTGCCCTATCCAGAAGATTTTTACCTTTGTAAAGCTCAAAAGCTATTTCGAATGGTTTTACATCTTCTTCAATATCTAACCAGAATAGAAGTTCTATTCCATCTTCAAATCTAAATTCTTTCAAATTAATAACATTACCATTTTCAATAATTTTATTGTTTGATAAATCTATTTTAATGCGTTCACCATAAGTTTTATCGATAACATGTAAAGATATCGACTCCTTAGATCCCTTTAAAGAAGCTAAATTGCCCGTTAGCATTATAAAAAGGTAACTTCCGGAAAACCCCCATCTCATCCTTTTTAGATAGATAGCATCTGTATGCATTGCAGACATATCAAATTTTATGTCAACCTCTCCAGAACCCATATAATCAAAAATAGAGTCAAGCCTACCATCAAAATTACTGTATATTTCACTTACAGGCTTTGTTAAAGTCTGTTTTTTACTTATGGTTTTTATCGGTAAATCAACAATAGCTGGTGAGTCAATACCCAATATACTATAACCATTTTTTATATGCTTTCTAAAAAGGTAGTCAATAACATCAGCCTGTTCCGTATAGTGATCATCTCCATACCACCAGAACCAATCGCTTCCTTGAGCGATATGAAGTTCCCTGTAGAAACCTTCAACCTGTTCAGAAGTTAGCTCATCTTTCTTATTGTCAAAGGCTCTTCTTAGATCATATAGCATCTCCCATGCCCTATTCTTTTCATGGTGACCCATCCATGTAGAAAAATTACCATATATCCATGAACCACTTGCAATATTTATCAACCTTTCCTCTGAAATCTTTTCATTTAAAATTGCTTCGGAGTAGGTTAAGATATCTACCCATTCAAGGGAAGATATTGTTTTATAAAAAGATGTAAAAAAATCTCTACCATTATTTTTATAAAATTCCCATGCATTCTCACCGTCAAGTATTACAGATACATGAGGGGAAAAATTACAACTGTCATAAATATCTTTTAATCTCCGAACAAAATCGTTTACTGCCGAATCAGCATCCATGCCACTGTATACAAAACCCAAAAGATCACTGAGTTCTTTATCCCTGAAAAATAGATTAACTCTACCATCCTCATTTTGAAAAAAGAACTTTTTATACAATCGATTTCGGTTAAATCTATTTTTAAGATCAAAATTCAAACTTCTCGACAATATATCTTCATCCGTAGCAACCCA
>JAIWOA010000012.1 GCA_020217115.1 Calditerrivibrio sp.
CTAATGATTCCAAATATGTATAAAATTGCAGGTGAACTTACACCTACAGTGTTTCATGTAAGTGCAAGAGCTATTGCAAGTCACGCTCTGTCTATATTTGGAGATCACTCAGATGTCCTTGCATGCAGACAGACAGGATGGGCGATGTTCTGTTCTAACAACCCTCAGGAGTCTATGGACTTTGCTCTGATTGCACAGGCAGCTACCCTTGAATCAAGGGTTCCATTTCTACACTATTTTGATGGTTTTAGAACATCCCACGAAATAAGAACGACAGAAGAGATCAGTTTCGATGTCATGAGAGCAATGTTGGATGATAACTTAATTTCACAACATAAAAAAAGAGGTTTAAACCCAGAAAATCCTTTTATAAAAGGAACTGCTCAAAACCCAGATGTGTTTTTCCAGAATAGGGAAGCTTGTAATAAGTATTACGAAGCTGTGCCTGCAATAACCAAAAAATATATGGATAAGTTCTTTGAGCTCACTGGAAGAAGGTATGATCTTGTGGAGTATTTTGGACATCCAGAAGCTGAAAAAGTTATAATAATTATGGGTTCAGGTTCTGATGTTGCAAGGGAGACTGTTGAGTATATGAATTCCCTTGGTGAAAAAGTTGGAGTAGTAGTGATAAGACTGTATAGGCCTTTCCCCCTTGAATCTTTCATAAATGCACTTCCTAAATCTGCTTTGAAGATTGCTGTTCTTGACAGAACAAAGGAGCCAGGTTCCCTTGGTGAGCCTATGTACCTTGATGTAAGAACTGCTATTGGTGAAGCTATGCAGAAAAAGATGATTACCTATCCAAAATATCCACTTATTATAGGTGGTAGATACGGTTTGGGCTCAAAAGATTTTACTCCTGCAATGGTGAAGGCGGTATACGATAACCTTGACTCAGATAATCCTATAAATGGTTTTAGTGTTGGTATCGAAGATGATGTTACCTTTAAAAGTTTAAAATATGACAAAAATTGGCTTGTTCCACAGGATGATGTGTTCAATTGCATGTTTTATGGGCTTGGAGCTGATGGTACAGTGGGAGCTAATAAAAACTCTGCAAAAATAATTGGAGATCACACTGATAATAAGGTTCAGGCATATTTTGTTTATGATTCTAAAAAATCTGGTTCCATGACAATCTCCCACGTTAGATTCGGTAAAAAAGAGATTAGAAGCTCCTATCTCATTCAGAAAGCTGATTTTGTAGGATGTCATAAATTTTCGTTTCTGGAACTTTATGATATTATAAAACCGCTGAAAAAGGGTGGTGTATTTCTTTTAAATAGTCCTTACACTAAAGATGAGGTTTGGAATTATCTTCCAGTTGAGGTTCAGCAGGAGATTATTGAAAAACAGGCAAAATTCTATGTAATTAATGCAGATAAAATAGCAGAGGATATAGGTCTTGGCAACAGGACAAACACAATATTGCAGACAGCATTTTTCAAAATATCCAATATAATGCCATTTGAAGAGGCAGTGGATGCTATCAAATCTGCTATTAAGAAAACATATGGAAGGTATGGTGATAAAGTTGTATCAATGAATATTGCAGCGGTTGATGCTGGGATAAATGAGCTTTTTGAAGTGAAATATCCATCTACTGCAACAAGTGCAATAAAAATGCATAAATATATTACAAATCCAGATGCTCCTGAAATTGTTAGAAATGCTATTAGTAAGATGGTTGCCTTTGAAGGTGATGATGTACCTGTTTCATGGCTTCCTGCTGATGGGGTATTTCCAACAGGAACAAGTAAGTATGAAAAAAGAAACATTGCGGTAACTGTTCCAGAATGGGAGCCTGATGTATGTATTCAGTGTGGTATATGCTCATTTGTATGCCCCCATGCAACAATAAGAATGAAGATATATGACCCAGCTGAGCTCAAAGATGCACCTGCTACTTTCAAATCAGCTGATGCAAGGGGTAAAGAGTTTTCAGGTATGAAATGCACTATTCAGGTTGCTGTGGAAGATTGCACAGGTTGCGGTGCATGTGTCTACAACTGTCCAGCAAAGAGCAAAACAGATCCTTCTAAGAAAGCTATTAACATGGTTCCACAAATTCCACTTAGGGATACTGAAAGAGTTAATTTTGAATTTTTCCTTAATATCCCTGAGCTCGATATCAAAAAGTATGACAAAACATCTCTTAAAGGTAGCCAGCTTGCCCCACATATGTTTGAATTCTCTGGTGCTTGTGCAGGTTGTGGTGAGACTCCATATATCAAGTTGTTGTGCCAGCTCTTTGGTGATAGAACCATTATAGCAAATGCAACTGGCTGTTCTTCAATTTATGGTGGTAATCTTCCTACTACCCCTTACACTAAAAGGCAAGATGGTAGAGGACCTGCCTGGGCTAACTCACTTTTTGAAGATAATGCAGAATATGGATTTGGTATGAGACTTACCGTTGATAAATTCAATGAAATGGCTGTTGAATACCTTAATATTTTGAAAGATAAGATAGGTAGCTCACTTGTTGATGAAATACTAAATGCACCACAGAGCAACGATATAGAAATAGAAGAGCAAAGAAAAAGAGTTGAAAAACTCAAGGAAGTTTTAAAGGGTATAAATAGTGAAGAAGCAAAAAGATTACTTGATGTTGCTGATTATCTCGTCAAAAAGTCTGTTTGGATTGTTGGTGGAGATGGTTGGGCTTACGATATAGGTTACGGTGGTCTTGACCATGTGATAGCTCAGTCTCAAAATGTAAATATTCTTATACTTGATACTGAAGTCTATTCTAACACAGGTGGACAGGCTTCAAAAGCTACTTCAACTGGCTCTTTTGCAAAATTTGCCTTTTCTGGTAAAGAGGGTGAAAAGAAAGATCTGGGGATGATGGCTATGACCTATGGGAATGTTTATGTGGCAAAGGTTTCATTGGCAAATCCTGCTCAATGTATTAAGGCATTTGTTGAAGCTGAAGCATATGATGGTCCATCTATTATAATTGCTTACTCACATTGTATTGCTCACGGAATAACAATGTCTAAAGGTATTGAGCAGCAGAAGCTTGCAGTTCAATCTGGTTATTGGAATTTATATAGATTCAATCCTCAGCTGTCAAAAGAGGGTAAAAATCCTCTAATAATTGATAGCAAGGAACCAACAATGACCGTAGAGGAGTATATGAAAACAGAAACAAGATTCAAAACCGTTATGCAGACATTCCCTGAAAAGGCTAAGGAGTTGGCTGAATTTGCCAATAGAGCAGCAAAACGGAAATATAGTATTTATAAACAGCTGGCAGAAATAGATTGCAAGGAATAGCATAGTTAATGAGGGGGCGTTTGCCCCCTTATTTCTAATTTTAATAAGATGAGGCTGTTATATAAAACTATTATCGTAATTTTTGTTATTTCATTTTCGTTGATATTATTGTTTAACTTTTTTTTAAATAACACGGAACTAAATAGTAAAGAATTGGAATTTATAAAACAAAAAAAGAAAATTATCTTTGTAAGTCAGGTATCTTACCCCCCTTTTGAGTTTCTTAGTGTCAATATTCAACCGTCAGGGATGATGATTGAGCTGGCAAGATGGATAAGCTCTGAGTATGGTTTTGAAACAGAATTTGTTAATACAACATTTAGTAATGCTCAGAAGATGATTTTGAATGGTGAAGCTGACGTACTGACTTCCTTTTTTTACAGTGAGGAGAGGGATAAGAATTTTGATTTTACCAGAAAAGTCTTTGAAGTACCTACATCTATATTCGTTAAAATAGAAGATGATTCGATAAAGGGGCTGGATGGATTAAGGGATAAGAAGGTTGCTATACAGAAGGGTGACTATGCAATAGATTTTTTAAAATCAAAATTCATAGATTACAAACTTGTAGAAACTGATGATTTTATACAAGCAGCAAATCATCTAATAAAAGGGGATGTAGATGCTGTGGTAGGTGACGAACCTATAATTTATTATGGTTTACAAAATTTAGGGCTTGTTTCAGAGATAAAAAATATTAATCCACCCCTCTATATAGGTATAAACTGCATGGCAACAAAGGATGGTAATAAAGTTTTAATATCGATTTTAAATAAAGGTATAAAAAGGGCTCATGATAGGGGTATCTTATCTAATATAAAAAGTAAATATATTGGAAAGTCCATCGAGTATACACATAAAAATTATACACTGTTTATAACAATAATTTTATTCGTAGCTATTATTGCAATTATCTGGAATATCTTTCTTAAACGTACTGTGGAAATAAAAACCGATGAATTAAAAAAGATCAATGAAGAATTGACTATTTCTATAAACAAGTTTAATGCTTTATTAAATTCTTCCCCGGATGGGATAGGTATCTGCGATCTTAATGGAGTTCTTACGTATGTTTCTGATAAACTTGCAATAATGTATGGTTATTCTCCTGAAGAAAAAGATCTCTACATCGGGAAAAAAGTATACGAATTTGTTGATGATTCGTTCCATAATAAACTTAAGGAAAACTTTCATAATCTTATCTTTAAGATGCAACCCCATGGTAATAATGAGTATTTAGTAAAAAATAAAAATGGTGAAAAATTTTGGGTTGAAGTTAGCTCTTCTATTATTTTTGACAATATGTCAAATCCAGTTTCCATAATATTTATAGAAAGAGATATTACAAATAGGAAAAAGAAAGAACAGCAGTTAAATATGCTTGTAAGGGGGATACCGAATCCAGCCTGGTTGATTAATAAAAACAGAATTATTATTGAACAAAATTCTATATCAGAGACTCTCGGAACAAAAGTGGGGGACTGCTGCTGGCTTTCTATTCATAAAGGGCTAACCATATCTGAAGAAAATAAAAGATACTTTGAGACCTATGGCATCCCTGCTCCAGGTACAAAATGCACTTTTTGTAAAGCTGATGAATGTTTAGAACAGGAAAAACCGTTTGATATTGAATTATTTATAGATAACAAGTACTATGAGGTATGGTTTATCCCGATAGATAAAGATATTTATTTACATTATGCAGTTGATATAACAAAACATAAGCGAATTGAACAAGAATTACAATTATACAACAAAAAACTTGAAGATGCGGCCATTGAAGCAAATCTTTTGAAAGAAGAAGCGGAAAAAGCAAATAGTGCTAAAGGTAGATTTCTTGCCATCATTTCCCATGAGCTTAGAACACCGTTAAATGCTCTGACTGGTTCTCTGGAGCTTATAAAAAATGATCCCTCTTCACTCGAAGAATATATTGATATGATGGTAGTATCTACAGAACATCTCAGGCTTTTGATAGATGATATAACAGATTTAAACAAGGTTGAAAATAATAAATTGGATATTGTAGAAAAATTTTTTGACATAAGAAAATTTTTGATTGAGATAGCAAAAGTAACAAAGTCAAGTATTGTAAAAAAGGATATCTCATTGTTTGTTTATATCGATGATAATATAGATGGCTATGTAATAGGGGATCCTTCAAGGCTTAGACAGGTATTTTTTAATCTTGTAAATAATGCTATAAAATTTACACAGAATGGTTATATCAAGATTAGTGCAAAGGTTGTTTCCGATACTGAAGAGACAGTAACGTACTATTTTGAGATTGAGGATACTGGAGTAGGTATTGCAAAGGAAGATATGGATAAGCTTTTTAAGCCATTTAGTCAGATAGACTCTTCACACGGTAAAAAGCACTATGGATCGGGGATAGGGCTTTATCTTTCTCAAACTCTTATAAATCTTATGGGAAGCAAAATTGAGGTTGAAAGTGAACCTGGACGGGGATCAAGATTTTATTTTAACCTAACCTTGAAAAAATTTTATAGGCAGGAAGAAAGTAAAGATTATGAAAATAGTAAAGATGAAGATAAATTATTAGATTTAAATATTTTGATCGTTGATGACAATATTATAAACTTATCAGTGGCTGAAAAATTGTTAAAAAAGATTGTAAAAGATGTTGATAAAGCTGAAAATGGTTACAGAGCATTGGAAATGGTTAGAAACAATAAGTATGATGCAATCTTTATGGATATTCAGATGCCAGTGATGGATGGATTTGAAGCCACCAGAGAAATTAGAAAATTTAATACAGATATAAAGATTTTTGCGATGTCTGCAAATGTATATCAGGAGGATATTGACAGAGCAAAAGAGAGTGGAATGGATGATTTTTGTCCAAAACCTATCTCATTAATCTCATTAAAAAATATTTTGAAGAGATATTTTAATTGAAAATTAGGCGGGGGAGCATACTTGCCCCCCAATTTATAATTGGTAAACAATTTTTCCAGATTTTATTGTTATACAATTTATCCCTTTGAGTTTTTTATTTAAGAAAGGTGTATTTGATGATTTAGATCTGTTTAGATTTTCATCGAAAATATACTCTTTATCCATATCTATAATTGCTAAATCTGCAAGTTTTCCAGGGGCAATTTCACCTCTATCATTTAATTTTAATATCCGTGAAGGGTTGTAGGAGGTAACTTTCACAAAATGGTTTATATCAAAAATATTCTGGCGAACTAATTCAAGGGTCAATGGAACGAGTGTTTGTAGCCCAATGATTCCAAAGGCTGCCAGATCAAATTCTACAAATTTTTCGTCTCTATGATGGGGTGCATGGTCTGTGGCTATACAGTCTATAGTTCCATCTTTGATGGCATTTTTGATCGCTTCAACATCCTCTCTTGTTCTAAGTGGTGGGTTCATCTTAAAATTTGTATCATAACTTAATAACTCATCTTCTGTCAAAGAGAAGTGGTGAGGGGCAGCTTCAGCTGTAATATTAAGTCCCAAACTCTTTCCATATCTGATAAGATCAACAGAGCCTTTTGTACTTACATGACAAAAATGAAAATGTGCCCCTGTTAATTTTGATATAAGTATATCACGGGCTATAATGATCTCTTCTGCTTCAGCAGGTATCCCTTTTAAACCAGTTATAGTGGATATTTTACCATCATTGATGACACCCTTTCCAGCAAGATCTTTGTCCTCAGAGTGTGAAAGTATTATTCCATCCAATCCTTTTATATATTCAGCAGCCCTTCTCATCACTTCAGAGTTCATTACAGGCTTGCCATCATCAGAAAAGGCAATTGCACCAGCAGATCTCATCTCCCCAATTTCAGCAAGCTCATTACCATCAAGCCCTTTTGTTATAGCTCCAACGGGGTATATATCTATTAGACCTACCTTTTTTGCCTTATCTATCATGTAGGTTGTTATGTAGGAGTTGTCATTGACCGGTTTTGTATTTGCCATTGGCAGGCATGTCGTTACCCCTCCAGCAACAGCAGCTTTACTACCTGTTTCTATATCTTCTTTATACTCAAGACCCGGATCTCTGAAATGGACATGCATATCTATAAGCCCTGGCACAACGATTTTACCGGAACAGTCAATTACTTCAGCCATTTTTATGTCTAACTTACCTACCTGTGAGATTTTGTCTCCCTCTATAAAAATATCTCCATTAATAGTTTTATCAAAGTTTACAATGTTGCAGTTTTTTAGTAAAATACTCATCTAAGCCTCCAATTTTTGATTTGCATTTTGTATAGTTAGTAGATATATTACCGCCATCCTGACTGCGACACCATTCTCTACCTGATCAAGTATGACAGATTGTTCACAGTCGGCTAACAATGATGGAAGTTCGACACCTCTATTAATAGGGCCTGGATGCATAATTATTGCATCTTTTTTGGCTTTTTTCAGTCTATCTTTGTTTAACCCAAAAAGTTTTGAATACTCTTTTAGTGATGGAAGTAGTGCAATTCCCTGCCTTTCAAGCTGAATTCTAAGCATCATAATCACGTCACAGTCTTCAACAGCTTCATCTATACTACTACAAACCGTACAACCAAAAGGTTCATAATCTTTTGGAATCATCGTATTTGGGCCATACAATTTGAGGTTTATCCCTAATTTTTTCATTGCCCATGCATTGGATCTTGCAACTCTACTGTGGGTAATATCTCCAATGATTGCAACATTTAACCCTTCAAGTCTCCCCTTTTTTTCCTTAATTGTAAAAAGATCCAACAAAGATTGGGTAGGGTGTTCATTTGTTCCATCCCCAGCATTTATGACATGCGCTCTGGTATTTTCTGCTATAAATTTTACTGAACCTGAATAATAATGCCTTACCACAAACATATCAACTCCCATAGATTCAATATTTTTGACAGTATCTATAAGAGTTTCACCTTTGGTTGTACTGCTTGCTGATGCAGTAAAGTTTATTGTATCTGCCGATAACCTTTTGCCAGCTATCTCAAAGGATGTTCTTGTTCTCGTAGATGGTTCAAAAAACAGGTTTACAATTGTCTTACCTTTGAGTGTTGGAACTTTTTTAATTTCCCTTTGATTAATTTCTTTAAATTTTTCTGCAGTCTCAAGTATAGTTAATATTTCATCCTTTGATACATCAATCAACCCTGTCAAATCTTTTCTTGATAAAGACATCTTTACCCCCTTTTTTCTATAACTACTGAATCTATATTGTCAATCTCCATAAGCTTTACATTTATTTTCTCTTCAATATTTGTTGGAACATATTTACCTACAAAATCTGGTTGTATAGGGAATTCCCTGTGTCCTCTATCTACTAAAGATACAAAAATAATCTTTTTTGGTCTGCCAAAATCGAGTATGGCATCTATTGCCGCCCTTACCGTTCTACCTGTGAATATAACATCATCAATAAGTACTATTGTTTTACCCCTAACGTCAAAACTGATATCTGTACCCAAAAGTTTTGGGAAATCTGAAATCTCAGTTAGATCATCTCTGTAGAGTGTTATATCAAGATAACCTACCTTTGGTTTTACATTTTTAAATTTAAATATTGCATTTGCTATCCTGTCTGCCAGGATAGCGCCACGTCTCTTTATACCAATAATGGCATAATCGGTGTCATCTTTTAGTTTTTCAACTATCTGAAAACTCAATCTCACTATAATATTGTCTAATTCATATCTGTTCAGGATCTCCTTCTCATTCATTCAAAACCTCCTTATAAAAAAAAGCCTCCCAGCAACGCTGGAAGGCTTTCTATCTGTATATTAAAGTATAATTTTTTAACATTTTTTATCTCCGCTTAAATAGTAATATCTATTTTTCTTTATGTCAATAAAATTCTTGATAATTTTATTTATGTGGTTTAAAATACAAAGTTAGATAAGGAGGAATATTAATATGAAAAAAATTGCAAATTTTCTCTTACTGCTATCTCTGTTGACGTTCTTATTTTATGGTTGCGTTCCATTGGTCCCTATAGTTGCAGTTACAGCTGCTGGTGGTACGTATAGTGTAACTGCTGATTCAATTACAGACTCAATAGATAAGCCAAGGGAGATATTGATTGAGCAATTTATCAAAGTTATCAAGAAGGATGGCGCACTTATCATAAGTTCAAGTATTGCTGAAGGGAGTGTAAGTGCGGAAAAGGGGAATTATAAGATCTATTTTAATACTAAAGAGGTGAATGAAAAGATTACCAAATTCACAATAAGGGCAAGGAAAGGTTATAATACGATCCCTGATAAAGAAGAGGCTATTAGAATATATAATTTGTTTAAAAAGGAGCTACAGTGATCCGTCATGCATCAATCAGGGATTCAAGGGATATACAACACCTTGTAAATATTTTTGCTGATAAAGGTGAGATGCTTCATTTAAGTTTGCAACAGATCTATGAAAGGATCTTTGAATTTGTAGTATTTGAGCATGATGGAAAGATCATTGGGTGCTGCTCATTACATCCAACACAAGAAAATCTTGCTGAGATCAGGTCTCTTGCAGTTGAATCATCATCACATGCAAAGGGTATAGGTAGACAGCTTGTACAGTACTGTTTGGATTGGGCTAAAAATATGGGATTCAAACAGGTTTTTGCTTTAACATATAAGCCTATTTTTTTTGGTAAAATTGGTTTTAAGGAGATAAAAAAGGAAAGTTTTCCAAGAAAAATATGGTCTGATTGTTTGAACTGCCCCAAATTTCCAGATTGTGATGAAAT
>JAIWOA010000013.1 GCA_020217115.1 Calditerrivibrio sp.
AGGGATGATTATAGATTTATAAGGAGATATATGCAAATAGAAGAGATTTTATCAGAATTTGATGAAGTAAAAGAAAAAATAGATAGTTTTAAGAAATTGGTAAATATAGAAGAACTCAATAAAAAAATTAAGGAGATAGAAAAAAAATCTGAACACCCCGATTTTTGGAGTGATCCTGAGTCGAAGCATCTCTTGAAGGAACAATCAAATTTAAGAAAGCAGGTAGATGAATGGGAGTTACTAATTGAAAAATACAATGACATGGAGGTCTTAATAGAACTCCATAACGAAGGTGAAAATGTTTTATCAGAAATTCAATCAGGACTTAATGACCTGATACATTATATTGAAGAATATGAACTAAAACTTATACTAAATGGTGAAAATGATATAAACAACGCTATTCTCACAATACATTCTGGAGCAGGTGGTACTGAGGCAAATGACTGGGCATCTATGCTCTATAGAATGTATATAAGGTGGGCTGAAAACCATAAATACAAATATGAGATCCTTGACTATCAAGAAGGTGACGAAGTTGGTATAAAATCTGCCACTATAAATATAATAGGGGACTATGCTTTTGGCTATTTAAAAGGGGAAGTTGGTGTTCATCGTTTGGTTAGACTTTCACCATTTGATGCTAATAACAAAAGACATACATCATTCGCATCTGTATTTGTATTACCTGAAATAGATGATGATATCGATATTGTTGTAAATGAATCAGAATTAAGAATTGATACCTTCAGATCTGGTGGAGCAGGGGGGCAGCATGTAAATACTACAGATTCCGCTGTAAGAATTACCCATATACCCACAGGGATAGTTGTTTCTTGCCAGAATGAAAGGAGTCAGCACAAAAATAAAGCCCATGCTATGAAAATTTTAAAGTCAAAACTATACGAACTTGAAATGGAGAAGAAAAATAAGGAGAAAAATATCCTCGAAAGTTCAAAAACAGAGATAAATTTTGGTAGTCAGATAAGATCATATGTACTTCATCCCTACAAAATGGTCAAAGACTTAAGAACAAGGTATGAGACAGGCAATACAGATTTTGTCCTGGATGGTGGTTTAGATGAATTTATAAAAAGCTACCTTTTTTATAAAGCTGGACTTATAACCGTAAATCCCATTGGTGTAGAAGAATGAAAAATATAAGGGGAACCTATGCTTTAATTGATCTTGAGAGATATCTCAATAATGTAAAGATCTCCCAAAGATTATCAAACTCTTTTATAACACCTGTCATCAAGGCAGATGGATATGGTCATGGAGCAATTGAACTTGCTAAATATATATTAAATAACACCAATATAGATACTTTTTGCGTTGCAACAGTAGAAGAGGGGATCAAGCTTAGAGATGGGATCGGTAACAAAGCTAATATAATAATACTTGGATATACCCATGAGTCATATTTTAATGAAGTGCTTGATAAAGATTTATTATTAAATATATATGATGATGTTATTGCTAATAAGTTTAATAATTATCTAAAAAAGATTAATATAAAAAGAAAAATTTCAATCAAGATAGATACTGGTATGAATAGGATTGGATATCCTTTAGATTTTTCCATCCAGGAATTTTTATCAAATTACACTAACCTTGAACCCTCAGTAATAATGAGCCATCTCTCAAGTCCTGACAGCGATAAAGAGTATACTCAATTTCAAATAGACAATTTTTTAAAGGTTGTTGTTAGAACCAGATCTATAATACCAGATATAAAAACCTCTCTTTTCAACTCTCCAGCGCTAACACATCTTGAAAATAGATTTGATTATTCAAGACCTGGTATCATAACCTATGGGTATGTCAAATCTGATAATTTTCTGGAACTAAAACCTGTTATGTCGATATTCTCAAAAATCATACATACAAAAATCCTTGATAAAAATGAATCTGTAGGTTATAATAGAACGCACAAAACAAATAGAAAGACGAAAGTTGGTGTATTACCTATAGGTTATGCTGATGGTTATAACAGGCTTTTATCAAACAGGGGTAGTGTATTTATAGGTGGTTTTAAATGTAATGTGATTGGAAGGATATGTATGGATATGACCATGATAGATATCACAGATTTGCCAGAGAGTTTTTTAGACAGAGAAGTTGAGATCCTTGGTGATCATATTCGTGCAGATGAATTGGCTTCCCTTTGTTCAACTATACCCTACGAAATATTGACAAGAATATCAAGTAGAATTCCACGTGTATACAAGGGTAAAGATGGATAAAATTCTCACTATCATAGGCGCCCCTTTTTTAAATATGGCTTCAGGTTCAGGAAAATTTTTTCTTCTTTTTATTGAATCTATTGTATGGCTTTTTAGACCCCCTTTTCGATGGAAACAGCTTTTCAAGCAGATTGAATTTATAGGAGCAAATTCAATTTCTGTAATAATATTAACAGGTACTTTTACAGGAATGGTGTTTGCTTTTCAAAGTTATATCGGTTTTCACAAATTTGGTGCTGACTATATGGTAGGTACTGTTGTAGGTCTTGGCATGGCAAGGGAGCTTGGACCTGTTTTAAGTGCTATAATGGTTGCAGCAAGAGCGGGATCGGCAATTACTGCTGAAATAGGAACAATGAAGGTTACAGAGCAGATAGATGCTCTTCACTCCCTCGCCGTTGATCCGGTCCAATATCTTGTTACTCCTCGTATATTAGCTGGTCTTATAGTTATGCCACTATTGAATAGTATAGCTGTATTTTGTGGTGTTGTAGGGGGTTATTTTGTTGGTGTAAAAATCTTAGATATAAATAAAACGTTATATCTGCAATATATGTATCAGTATGTGGATCTGAGTGATCTCTATAATGGAATGATAAAATCTATAGTTTTTGGTCTTCTATTAACCCTTGTTGGTTGCTACAAAGGGATGAATACAGAGGGTGGTGCTGAAGGTGTAGGCAAGGCCACTACTGAATCGGTTGTTTTAGCCTGTGTATTGATACTTGTATTTGACTATATTTTGACAGCTTTTATGTTTTAGGATGATTATGATTGAAGATAAAAATATTATAATAGAACTAAAAGACGTGTACAAAAGTTTTGGAAAACATGATGTCCATAAGGGGATAAATGTAAAAGTACCTCAAGGTGGAATCACTGTTATTTTAGGTCCTTCAGGTACAGGTAAATCTGTCTTATTAAAGGAGATGATGGGTTTACTTTTACCAGATAAGGGGGAAGTATTTATTGAAGGTGTGGATATTACAAAAGCTTCAAAGGTAGATCTGGTTAATATAAGGAAAAAATTTGGTATGCTTTTTCAGAATGCAGCCCTGTTTGATTCCATGACAGTTTATGAAAATGTAGCTTTTCCTCTGAGAGAACACACCAAATTTAAAGAAAGTAAGATAAAAGAGCTTGTTATAGAAAAATTAAGATTAGTTGGATTAAATAATGTTGAATATAAATTACCTTCAGAACTTTCTGGAGGTATGAGAAAAAGGGTAGGTCTGGCAAGAGCCATAGTTCTTGAGCCAAAAATAATATTATACGACGAGCCAACCACAGGGCTTGATCCAATAATGAGGGATGTTGTTGATGATCTCATATATTCAACACAAAAAAAACTTAATATTACGTCGGTAGTAATCTCACATGATATTGACAGTGCATTTAAAATTGCCGATTATATGGCTATGATTTATGATGGAAAGACTGTGTTAAATGAAACTAAGGACAATTTTAAGAATTCTGATAATCCATATGTTCAACAATTCATAAATGGGTCTAAAGATGGTCCAATTAAAATGTTTTAAGGGGGCAAAATGCGATTAGGACTTGAGGCAAAAGTAGGTTTTTTTGTCATTATTTCACTTGTTATCCTTGGATATATGACGACAAAGGTTGGTGATTTTAGTTTTGGTAAAGAAAAAGGTTATATGATAAAAGCTCTTCTGAATAATGCATCAGGGCTCAATGTAGATGCTCCTGTGAAATATAAAGGTGTAGATGTAGGTAAGGTGAAAAAGATATATCTTGAAAATGGGAAGGTTGCAGTAGAAATAGTTGTAGATGAAAAGTATAAAATCCCAAAAAATGTAAGTATTTCTGTCAGATCTGCTGGATTTCTTGGGGAGAAATTTGCAGAACTTGAGGATCTTGGTCAACCAACAGATGAGTATCTTGCAGAGAATACGGTTATTAAGGATACGAAAAATACCACTGATTTTGATCAGCTTGGTAACAAGTTGGGGGATATAGCCGATGATATAAAAGCAATAACCAGTTCGTTAAAAGAGGTTTTGGCAACTGATGAAGGTAAAGAAAATATGAAGGTCACCCTCGATAATATAAGGCAAACTACAGATGCATTAAAGGATGTTATGGCTTATAATGAGGCAAGGATAAACAATATAGTAAAAAATATAGAAACAATAACTTTAGTTGTAAAAAATATGACTACCAATAATCAGGAAAATATAAATCAGCTACTTGCAAATTTAAAGGATGTTTCTCAAACGTTAAAGGAACAAACACCACAAATAGCAGGTAAAGTAAATAATATAACTGGAAATATTGACAGCCTTGTTACGGGTTCAAAGGATAATCTTGAGGATACAATAAAGAATGTAAAAACAGTTACTGCAAAGCTTGAAAAGACTGTGGATAATATAAACAGTATAACAGATAAAATAAACAAAGGTGATGGAACCATAGGAAAGCTTGTCAATGATAACCAAACAGTTGAAAATATAAATGAAACCCTTAAAGGGGTAAGAAATCTTTTCACAAAAATGGATGAATTTAAATTCTATCTTAATTTTGAAGGGGAAAAGATGCTTGATACAGGTGATTCAAAGGGGTATTTTAAGTTAAAAATTCAGCCAAAACCTGACAAATATTATCTTTTAGGTCTTGCATCAAATCCAGATGGGAAAACAAGCACAACCCATACAACATGGAGTGGAACTTCACCTTATAGTGGAACAACCGGTAGCAATGCAACCTATACTGAAACAAAAAGAAAAGAGAACAGTCTTACTTTTATTGCCCAATATGCAAAAAGGTTCATGAATATTGTTGATCTGAGAATAGGGTTAATGGAATCTGAGTTTGGTGTTGGTGCTGATTACTATCCCTTTGCACATTATAATACTTCAAAATATTCTGAAAAGTATAAAGATAAAGTTGTATTTTCTGTTGATGCCTTTGATTTTGGGAGTAAAAATTCTACAAGGGATCCGCATATAAAGGTTAAAGGGCAGTACAATATAACAAATAACATATATTTTTCAGCAGGTTATGATGATTTGCTAAACAAAAATACCAGATCAACTTTTGTCGGGGCAGGTCTAATCTTCCTGGATGATGATTTAAAATATCTACTTGGAAAGATTCCAAGTCTGCCAAGTGGTAATTAGTTATATGAATTTTAACATTGCAATCTCTCCATGTCCAAATGACATTTTTATCTTTGGACCACTGATGAGGAAGATAATTGAGACAGATCATAATTTTGATTTTGGGTTAGAGGATGTGGAGCAACTCAACAAATTTGCAATTAAAGGGGATCTTGACATAGTAAAGGTATCCTATGGTGTATTGCCATATATTTATGAAAATTATTATATTTTAAACTGCGGTGGTGCATTGGGCCATGGGAATGGACCTATTGTAGTATCTAAAAATAAGATATCAAAAGATGATCTTAAAGGTAAGAGGGTAGCTATCCCTGGTGAGCATACAACAGCTTTTATGCTTTTTAAACATTTTTTTGGAACAGATTTTGAATTCTTAGAATTCAGGTTTGATAAGATTTTTGATGCAATAAAGGATGACATCGTTGATGTTGGAATAGTTATTCATGAAGGTAGATTTATTTATGATAAATTAGGATTTTTTAAGGTAACAGATCTGGGGGAAGAGTGGGAAAAAAGATACTTTATACCGATACCATTGGGAGCAATTGTTGTAAATAAAAGGGTTTTTAAATATATACCTGATATAAAATCGAGTATTTTAAGCTCTATAGATTACTCATTTAGAAATTTTAACGAATCTAAAGATTTTTGTAAAAAATACTCACAGGAATTGGACGATGATATTTTGGAAAATCATATAAACTTTTTTGTAAATGAATACTCCTTTGACATGTCTAAATTTACTAAACAGATATCAACACTTTTAAAAATTCCAGAAAAACAATTTATTTGATATATAGTTATGTATCTGTATCTCATATTGTATACCATTTTTTACTGTGTAGTTCACAGTCTATTAGCCGACAATAAGATATTGAAAAGTTTTTATCATTTGTGGTGGTATAGATTTTTTTATGTTTTAACATCTATTATTTTATTGATACCATTAGGATATTTTTATTTAAAAACTGAGGGTATAAAATACTTTTCCTACAACATTTATAGTAAAACTATTCTATGGTTGTTATGGTTTTTTGGCCTATATATTGGCTATCTTGCTTCAAAGGAATATGATAACAGATCTTTTTTGGGATTGAGGCAGATAAAAAGGTATCTTGTAGATGGGGTAAAAGAGGATAGGGAACATTTTTCATTGAAAACAGAGGGATTGTTGGGAGTTGTTAGACATCCTTACTATTTTGCATCACTTATTCTTTTATGGTCAAGGCCATTGTATATAAAGGATATGATCCTGAACAGTATATTTACTATATATTTTTTATTAGGAGCAAAAAATGAAGAAAGGAAACTAATCCTCGAATATGGAAACGAATATATAGAATACAAAAAAAATGTACCGATGTTGATACCAAAGCTGGGGAAATTATTAAAACATATAAAAAAATCTTTTAAATAGAAATTGGGGAGATAGATTTAACCTCCCCAATCAAAACTAATATACTATAGATCCTCTACACTAAATTCTTGAGTGTCAAACCAGAAACCATCGCTACTAACAAAGTCAAGTTCTGCCTTTATAATTTCAAAGTGTTTTTTCTCAACTTCAGCAAGCTTTAGAAAGAAATCTTTTACTTTTTCATCGGAACTATTTTTTGCCTCTTCCAGATAGAAATTCATAGCCTTTTCCTCATGGGCAAGAGCTACTTTCAACGCATCTTCGTCTCCTAAAGATGACTTTTCAATAATTTTTTGATTTAAATCCTTTGTCGTTGGCATAAATTTAGACAACCTACCTTTAGGGATATTTACCTGTTCTATAGGTTGACCAGCCATAGTTTTTTCAATAAATTTCTCAATTAATTCCATATGATCAACTTCATCCATTGCAAGCTGTACAAACATATTTTTACCAGTTCCAACCTTAGTTTGTTTTGCATACTTAAGATATGCTCTTAATCCCTCTTTTTCAGCTTCATAGGCAGTCTTAAGAGCTTTCATTAAAGATGTTGGCATCATTTCCTCCTTAATATTATTTATAATATCGTTTTATGTTAATAATATTATAACAGGTAATTACTATTTTGCAATAAAATATTGCATTATTATTTAATTTATTTTAAAATGAAAAAAAATGGTAGGAGTTTAATATGAACCCACTTGCTAAAGAATTAAATGACATAATTGCAGCTGAAAATCCAGCTGTTCTCGAAATGCTTTCAGATTTAGGCAAAAACCTTTTTTTCCCTAAGGGGATACTTACACAATCTGCAGAGGCAAAGGAAAAAGCACACAAGTATAACGCTACAATAGGTATAGCTACTGAAAAGGGTGGACCGATGTACCTTGATTGTATTTATGAACCTTTGAAGAGCTTTAAACCAGCTGACATATTTCCATATGCACCTGCAACTGGTAGAGCAGATTTGAGAAAAAAATGGAGAGAAAAACAGCTTGCAGAGAATCCTGCTATGAATGGTAAATTCTTTGGTACACCTATAGTTACCAACGCTCTTACCCATGGGTTGAGTATTGTAGGTGACATGTTTCTTGATGCAGGTGATTATGTTCTTATGCCAGATATGTTCTGGGGTAATTATAGACTAACCTATGTAACAAGAAGGGGAGCCGAACTTGTAACTTTTAATACTTTTACCCCACAGGGTGGTTTTGATGTAGATGCAATGCTTGCTAAAGCTAAAGAACTCGGTGGAAAGAAAGGAAAAGTAGTAATAATATTAAATTTTCCAAATAACCCCTCTGGTTATATGCCAACAGTTGAAGAAGGTCAGAAAATGGCCGATGGGCTTGTGGCTATTGCAGAAAGTGGAATTAAGTTGGTAGTTGTGACTGACGACGCTTATTTTGGACTTTTCTTTGAAGATACTATGAAAGAGTCATTATTTGGGCATATAATAAATAGATCTAAGAATCTGTTAGCTATAAAACTTGATGGTGCTACAAAAGAAGAGTATGTATGGGGCTTCAGAACAGGATTTATAACATTTGGTTGTACAGATAACAAAGATCAGTCTGGTTTATTGACTGCATTGGAGAAAAAAGTTGCTGGTATTATAAGGGGAACCATATCTAACTGCCCTATGCCATCACAGACAATTGTTTTATATGGCTTAAATCATCCAGATTTCTGGAAACAGAAAGAGGAAAAATACAACATAATGAAAGCCAGGGCAAATAAGGTCAAGGATGTTCTTAATACTGGTAAATACGATGATGAGTTTGTTTACTACCCTTTTAACTCTGGCTATTTTATGTGTTTAAAATTGAAAAATGTAGATGCTGAAACCTTAAGAGTTCATCTGCTTGACAAATATGGAGTTGGCACAATATCTGTCAATAAAACAGATTTGAGGATTGCATTTTCATGTATGGAAGTTGAAAATATTGAAGATCTATTCAATATAATTTATAAAGGTTGTAAAGACCTTAGGAAATAATAGAATAGGATGGAGGGGAACCTCCACTTTTTTAATATCAAGGAGACAAGATGATGGTTGATGCAAGGGGTAAATCCTGCCCAACACCTGTCATAATGACAAAAAAAAAGTTAGAAGAGATTGTAGAGGGAACATTTACTGTTATTGTAGACAATGAAGTCTCTAAAACAAATGTTGTGAAATTTCTTCAAAGTCAGGGAATTTACCATGAGGTTGAAAATAAAGATGGATATTTTTATATAAACGTTGTAAAAGGTTATAGTTGTTGCATTACAACTTCAGAGAAACAACAGGTAGAACAAACTGAAAAATCTAAAAATAATATTGTTGTTTTTATATCAAGTGAATCTCTTGGGAATGAAGAGCTGACACTTGGTAAAATACTTATGACAGGCTTTTTGGGAAATATCAAAGAGATGGAAACAAAGCCCAGTACAATTATTTTTGTAAATACCGGAGTGTATCTTACTACAATAAATGAGGATACAGTGAGTATTCTAAATAATTTAATAGACAATTATAATGTGGAAGTTTTAAGTTGTGGTAGATGTCTTGAATATTTTGGAATTGTAGACAAATTAAAAACAGGTGGGGTTACAGATGCCTACACTGTAGCAAAAAAAATGTTTGAAGCAGATAAGGTGATAAGGGTATAATGGTAAAACTTACACATTTAGCCAGAGCTGCTGGCTGAGCCGCAAAAATAAGCCCGGAGGGCTTAGGTAAGGCACTTAGCGATCTGGATATCTTTAGGGATGAAAATGTTTTAGTAGGTTTTGAAACATCTGATGATGCTGGTGTATTT
Source organism: Calditerrivibrio sp. (assembly GCA_020217115.1). Lineage (GTDB taxonomy): Bacteria > Chrysiogenota > Deferribacteres > Deferribacterales > Calditerrivibrionaceae > Calditerrivibrio. The sequence continues at coordinate 9,611 of JAIWOA010000013.1, forward strand.
AAATTATCTGAAGAAAAGTATCTTCTACAAACAGTTGATTTTATTACCCCTGTTTGTGATGATCCCTATACCTTTGGTAGAATTGCAGCAATAAATTCATTGAGCGATGTCTACGCAATGGGTGGTGAGCCTTTGACAGCTCTGACAATTTTGATGTATAGTTGCGATGTTGATGAATCAATTATAAAATCTATGATGCAGGGTGCCTGCGACGAATTTAAAAAGGTTGGGTGTTCATTGGTTGGTGGTCACACGGTCGATGATTCAGAGGTAAAATTAGGGTTTTCCATAACAGGTATTATAAAGGATGGTAAAATATTTAAAAACGTAGGTTTGAGGGTAGGTGATAAACTTATCTACACAAAGCCATTGGGAATCGGTATTCTATCC
>JAIWOA010000014.1 GCA_020217115.1 Calditerrivibrio sp.
ACTGCTATAAAGGGTGAATTAGCTACTGAAGATGATATAAAAAATGTCAATGATGTAATGTTGTTAAGTAATTACAAAGCTTCAAAACTTTTGAGAAAATATGATGTTTCTGCCTGCACTGATATTACAGGTTTTGGTCTCGGAGGACATCTATTAGAGATGGCAAAAGGTTCGAATAGATCTATTATCGTAGATGTAAAATCTATTAATCTTATTAATAATACATTGGAATATGCTAAAATGGGTATAATTCCAGCTGGTGCATACCACAATAAGCAATTTTCAATATTTGACTATGAATACAAAGCGGATGATCAAGATCTTGAAATAGTTATGTTTGATCCTCAAACTTCTGGTGGTCTTATCATATCAGTAAGCAGTGATGATGCAGAAGATCTATTAATGGATCTTAAAGATTCTGGTTATAATGAAGCAAAGGTTATAGGTGAAGTAGTAGCCAAAATAGAAAAAAATTTCCTATTATTTAAATAGGTTACAAAAATTCATATTGAAAATATATCAGTTTTATCTTATAATAAACAAGTTTCGGGGCGTGGCGCAGCCTGGTAGCGTACACCCTTGGGGTGGGTGTGGTCGCTGGTTCAAATCCAGTCGCCCCGATATATAAATCGATATGTAAAAATAGTAAATGAGAGGCTTAGAAATGTTTAGATTGTTGCTATACTGTTTTATATCTATTCTTTCATTGTCAAATCTATTTGCAGCTGATAAAGTAGCTAAAATAAAGTCATTAGAGGGAGATGTCAGTATTCAAAGGGGTGATAAAACTATACCAGCCAAATTGGGAACTATTATAGTGATGAACGATCTTATAAATACCTCAAAAAAATCATCTGCTGGTTTAGTTTTTAATGATAATACAATGATAACATTAGGAGAAAATACATCTTTTCAGGTTTCAAAGTATTTATATGATCCACAAAAGTCTGCCTATGCCTTTGAAGGTGATATCAAAAAAGGGAAAGTTTTGTATACTTCAGGTAAGATTGCAAAAATCTCTTCAAACAATGTATCTATGAAGACTCCCACATCAATTATAGGTGTAAAGGGAACAAAGTTTGTGGTGGAGGTTAACCAATGACTCCATTAACTTTATTCGCAGTAACATCAGCAATAGTTTTGGCACTTGGCTCATTAAAGGTTGAGAAGAGTGATTCTGTATACTTGATTAAGGATGAAGATGGTAAGGTGGGTAAAATCTCTATAAAAACTGATTCGGAAGAGAAGATTTTGGACAAAGATAGGTTATTTGTTTCAATAAAAGGTAAAAATATCTCAGAGCCTTCAATTATAGATGAAATCGAGTTTAATAAACGATACGGAAATCTTCTTCTGGTAGAGCCAAAGAAACCGAAACTATTTATACTTTATTTTGAGCAGGGCAGTGATAACCTGACATTAGAAAGTGAAGCGTTAATAGATGATATCTTAAAAGAGGTTGCAGGAAGAGATGATCCTGAGATAACTATATTGGGGCATACAGACACTGTGGGTAATAAAGAAAGTAATTATAGTTTAGGCCTTAAAAGGGCTGAATCTATGAAAGATATCATAATAAAAAGGATAAATACTTCCAATCTACCAGTAGAAACATTTTCACATGGAGAGGATGATCCTTTAATATCTACACCAGATGAAACTAATGAACCTAAAAATAGGAGAGTCGAAATAATAGTAAAGTAAATATTCGATATATAAAGTTTGGTTATATTGCTTTTAATCTGTTTTGTTGGTCACAATTTTTTTACTTTATTTTCAAAATGTTTCAATTGACATATTTGCCTGCCCAATATTCTTATTTTAATAATTTGACATTTTGATATTTTATGCTCCCATTTTACTACTTTACTTAACATAATATATCTTATCGGACGTTATTGCTTTGCAAAAACAGTAACATTAGACTTCAAAGTTAGACTTCAAAAGATTGTAGCCTCTTCACCATATATCGGTTTTGTACTACGTAAAAACCATTTATCTGTGGGAAATAATCTTTTGAAGTATAAATATATAAAAGATTCATTTTTTGTTTAATGTTAACAATTTCTTATTTTGATCAATTATCTTTTAATAAAATTTTTAAAAAGTTGAGTCTTATTTGTCAATTTGTAATAACTTTACCTTTTATATCAGAGATATTTTCAATGCTATTTTTTAAACAATAGGATTCCAAATCATCGATGATTTTTAAGGGGATTTCTGGGTTTACAAAATTAGCAGTGCCAACCTGTACAGCTGATGCTCCCGCAAGATAAAATTCAACTACATCTCTATAATCCATTATACCACCAATACCTATTATTGGAATATTTATAGTTTTATAAAGCTCATAAACCATTCTTACAGCTACAGGTTTTATAGCTGGACCGCTCAAACCGCCTGTAACGTTAGATAGAAATGGTCTCCTTGTATTTATATTGATAGCCATCCCAAGTAGCGTATTAATTGCACTTATGGCATCGGCTCCAGCCTCCTCAGCCACTTTTCCAAATATTTTTATATTTGTAACGTTTGGAGATAATTTTACAACAAGAGGTTTACTGTTCATAACTTTTTTACAATTATAAACTACATCATATGTCATCTTCGGGTCAGTTCCAAAGGCTATCCCACCCTCTTTTATATTTGGGCAAGATATATTCATCTCCAGCATATCAACATCTTCTCTGTCAAGAATTTTTGCAACTTCAATATATTCATCAAGGGTTTTACCCCAAAAATTTACTATAATCTTCGTATTATATCTCCTGAGCAATGGCAACTTATCTTTTACAAACTTTTCCACTCCGACATTCTGTAATCCTATGGCATTGAGCATTCCAGCTGAAGTCTCCATAATACGAGGCATTGGATTTCCCTTTACCTCATTAAGTGAAATACCTTTTACAGAAATTCCACCTAATCTATTGAGATCTATAAAATTAGAATATTCCAATCCATATCCAAATGTTCCACTTGCTGCAATTATTGGATTTTTAAATTCTACTCCACATAAATTTATATTTAGTAACTTATGCATAACTTCCCCTTACCTACAAACTGATTCCCACAAAACTTTGGAACCATCAAATATTGGCCCCTCTACACAGCATCTTTTCTGAACAACATCCCCCCCTTCCCTTACATAAACTATACAACCCAAACATGCTCCAAGTCCACATGCCATCCTTTCGTCAAGGGAAACTTCCACAGGTTTTGAATGTTCAACTGATATTTTAGAGACAGCTTCCAGCATCTTTTTGGGACCACAACTATAAACAAAATCAAAATTTTCTATATCATCTTCAAAAGGTTTTGTTACAAAACCTTTTATACCGACACTGCCATCATTTGTTGTTATAACCAATCTATCAGAATATTTACTGAATTCATCTGTAAAAACAATATCTTCAGAGCTTTGACCTCCAAAATAAATAGTAACATCACAGCTATTTTTCTTCAATTCCTTAGCCAAAAAAAACAGAGGAGCTATACCTATGCCACCTCCAACGATGGCTACTTTTTTATTCTTTAAAATAGTAAAACTGTTTCCAATAGGCTGAGAAAAATCGATTTCAACCCCTTCCCTTATAGTGGTTAAAAGTTTGGTACCCTTTCCTACTACCATATAAAGCAGACTAAAATTCTCTTTATTATCATCTATATCGCAAACTCCAAAAGGTCTTCTCAGTAAAGGATCATAAATATAGTCAAATTCCTTAGGTTGAATCATAAAAAACTGTCCTGCGGAAACCTTTAAGCAAAACTCTTTAGAATTTATAATCATATGATAATATTTATCGTTTAACTTTATATTTTTTAAGACAATACCCTTCATCTATTTACCTATCTCTTTATAATATTCTTGCATAGAACATACATTTAAGCCATCATGTAGATATTCTGATATACCCTTTATTGAAGCTTCCGCAGCCTCCAATGTAGTAACATATGGTACATTGTAGCTCAAAATTGCCCTTCTTATAGAATAAGCATCGATTCTCGATTTTTTACCGTGTGGAACATTTATAACAAAACTTATCTCCCTGTTCTTAATTAAGTCGACTATGTTTGGTCTCCCCTCTTGAACTTTCTTTACAAGCTCTGCATTAACACCATTCTCCTTTAATAAATTGTATGTCCCAGAGGTTGCAATAATTGTGAAACCAAGCTTTTCAAACTCTTTTGCCAGCGGTATAATATCCATCTTTATGGAATCCTTTACACTTATAAATACCTTACCTGATTTTGGAAGTTTGTTCCCTGCCGCCATTTGAGCTTTGTAATATGCCTTTCCAAAGGAAGAGTCTATTCCCATAACTTCCCCTGTAGATTTCATTTCAGGACCTAATATTGGATCTGTATTGGGAAACTTAACAAAGGGGAATACTGCTTCCTTTACAGTATAAAATCTGGTATTAACCTCCTTTACAAATCCAAGCTCCTTCAATGTTTTTCCCATCATAACCTTTGCTGCCAATTTTGCAAGGGGAACCCCTATTGACTTACTTACATAGGGTATGGTTCTTGATGCCCTTGGATTAACCTCAAGAATATAAATATCATTGTCTTTTATGGCATACTGAACATTCATTAAACCTATTACTTTAAGTTCTATGGCTAATTTGCTTGTAATATTTATTATTTCTTTTTTTAAGTCATCAGAGAGTGTTCTTGAGGGTATAGAGCAAGCAGAGTCTCCAGAATGAATACCAGCCTCCTCTATATGTTGCATTATCCCTGCTACGACTACATCTTTACCATCAGATATTGCATCGACATCATACTCTGCAGCATTTTCAAGAAATTTATCTATTAAAACTGGGTGTTTTTCACTTGCCTCAACAGCGTATTTCATGTAATTTTCAAGGGATTCCCTATCGTATACAACTTCCATAGCTCTTCCACCTAACACATAGGATGGTCTCACAACCACAGGGTAACCAATATTATCAGCTATTACAAAAGCTTCAGATGCATTTTTGGCAATTCCATTATTTGGCTGTTTTATTTTAAGCCTTTCAACCAGCTCTTTAAATCTTTCCCTATCTTCAGCAATATCTATACTATCTGGAGAAGTTCCAAGTATTTTGACTCCTGCTTTTTCAAGGGGAACAGAAAGTTTGAGAGGAGTTTGACCTCCAAATTGAACAATAACCCCTTCAGGTTTTTCCATATCTATAATATTTAAAACATGCTCCTTCGTAAGTGGTTCGAAATAAAGTCTATCAGATGTATCATAGTCTGTAGATACTGTTTCTGGGTTACAGTTTATCATTATTGTTTCGTAACCTATTTCTGATAGTGCATAACAGGCATGGACGCAGCAGTAATCAAATTCTATACCCTGCCCTATTCTGTTTGGACCACCACCAAGAATTACAACCTTTTTTCTATTTGTAACGTTGGATTCACATTCCTTTTCATATGTAGAATAGAGATATGGAGTAAATGATTCAAATTCTGCGGCACAGGTATCTACCCTTTTATATACAGGCAATATATTTTTAGATCTTCTAAGTTTTGCTAAAGAATCTTCGTCACTATTTAATAGCTTTGCCAGCCTTTTGTCTGAGAAACCATATTCTTTATAAAGTCTCAAATCTTTCTCTGAAATATCTGAAAGATTTTTACCTTTTATCTTCTCTTCCAGATCAATAATCTGTTTTATATTATTTAAAAACCATTTATCTATATGAGAATATTGGTGAATTTCATCTATGGTCATACCAGACCTAAAAGCTTCACCTATATACCACATTCTCTTGTCTGTAGGTCTTTTTAGATAAGCTATTATCTCATCAATAGTTTCCTGTTTTGTTAATTGATCTCTGGTAAATATCTCATCAAAACCTGTTTTTCCTATCTCAAGGGAACTTATAGCTTTCTGCAAAGCCTCTTTGAATGTTCTTCCTATCGACATTACCTCTCCAACAGACTTCATCTGAGTGGTTAAAGTGTCATCTGTCTTAGGAAATTTTTCAAAAGTAAACCTTGGAAATTTTACTACACAGTAATCTATGGTAGGTTCAAAAGATGCTGGTGTCTTTTTGGTTATATCGTTAGGTATTTCATCAAGGCTATAACCAATGGCAAGCTTGGCGGCTATTTTAGCAATTGGAAAACCGGTGGCCTTTGAAGCAAGGGCAGAACTTCTTGAAACTCTTGGGTTCATTTCTATAATAACCTGTCTACCAGTCTTAGGATCAACGGCAAATTGGACGTTGGAACCTCCTGTATCAACTCCTATCTCCCTCATTATTTTTATCGATGCATCCCTCATGATCTGGTATTCTTTGTCAGTGAGAGTTTGAGCTGGTGCAACTGTTATGCTATCACCTGTATGAACACCCATTGGGTCAAAATTTTCTATGGAACATATAATTACAACATTATCCTTAAGATCCCTCATAACCTCAAGTTCATACTCTTTCCAGCCAATAATAGACTCTTCAACCAAAACTTCTCCAACAGGTGAAGCTTCCAGCCCCCATTCCAGATATTTTTTATATTCTTCAATATTATAGGCAACATTCCCACCTGTACCACCCAGAGTGAATGATGGTCTTATAATAGTTGGAAAGCCTATATCCTTTATGGCTTCTATGCCTTCATCAAAGGACTTAATATATGCACTTTTGGGCATATCAAGTCCTATTTTTCTCATTGACTCTTTAAAAAGTTCTCTATCTTCAGCCTTTTTTATAGCTTCAACCTTTGCACCTATAAGCTCTACACTATATTTTTCCAAAATACCTTCTTTATGTAGATCTAATGCAAGGTTAAGAGCTGTTTGACCTCCTACTGTTGGTAAAATTGCATCAGGTCTTTCCTTTTCAATAATTTTTTCTGCAGATTCTACCGTTAGAGGTTCGATATATGTTGCATCAGCAAGTTCAGGATCTGTCATTATGGTTGCTGGGTTAGAGTTTATTAGTATTACTTCATACCCCTCTTCCTTCAAAGCCTTTACAGCCTGTGTACCTGAATAATCAAATTCGCATGCCTGACCTATAACTATCGGCCCTGAACCTATAATCATAATCTTTTTTATATCTGTTCTTCTTGGCACCTATAACCTCCGAAAAGCTTGAAATTTTTATTTTATAGCATAAAAAAGAACTAAAAAACAAGAAAAAAGCGGGTATAACCCCGCTTTAAAATTCTATTTAAATTGCATCTTCTTTTCCAGTAAGTACATGCATGACAGCTTTATAGGATCTGTTAAAATATGGTGTTTGCCATTTTGATCATCCTTAATTATTGAAAGAAGCTGTTGTCCGGAAATACCCAAAATATCTGATAGTTGTGCAACTGTAATACAACATCCCCTAAGCTCATCGATAATATTTTTCAGTTTTGAAGTTTTAACATAGTACTGCAATTCTTCAAAGGAGGATATCTTTTCTCGATCAGGAGTGTGGTCGAGCTCGAAAACCCATGGAGTATATATGTAAGTGAGGCCAAGTGCAGCAGCATGTTTACAAAAGGATGTTTTAGCTGTTTCACATCCACACTTGTAAGCTATTGGATCTGAATCTATCTTTAATTCAACATCATAAATACCGTGGTTACCCTTTATTTTACCTTTCAAAACAGGTCCTTCTATCTTACAATCTGTAAACTTACCAATGTAATTTTCTGCCCTTTGAATAATCAATGACGTAGCACTGTTTCTAAGCTGATCTTCTGTAAGCTTAAACAACTGCATCGGCTTTTCCTCCTTATTTTTATTTATATTACATTATAAAAACTATTTGATAAAAGTTCAATTAATTTTTTAAACTAGTTAACATTTCTTCTATTTTTACAATACTATAATTTTCCTTTTTTAAAAATTCCACAATTTTTGGAAGAGCCTCGCCAGTACTCCAGCCTCTCCCATTTATATGAAATATCATTATAGATCCCGGTTTAACATTTTTCTTCACATTTTCAAACAACATATCAGGAGTGACATTTTTTGAAGGATCTCCAGATTCAAAACTCCAATGAACTACCCTATAGCCCAAACTTTCAACAAGCTTAAGGGATTTTTTATTATAATTTCCTCCAGGGAATCTAAAAAGAGTAACCTTTTTCCCGGTAATTTCCTCAATCAATTTAGAAGTTTTCAATATATCAGCAACAAAATCTTTTTCACTGAGATTTTCCATATGGAGATTGTGTTGGTAAGAATGATTTTGTAGAGATATAAAATCCTTTGTGACAAGAAGTTTTATATCTTCAATGTTTCTTTTTATAAACTTTCCACTCAAAAAAATCGTAACAGGGATCTGATTTTTTAATATATAATCAAGTATTTTTTGGTCAAAATAAGATGGTGTTTTTGTTTCACATGCATCAAAAGTAATGAAAACTACCTTCTCCTCTGTTGGAAGGTAGTTGATTACTTCTGCATTTATATTGTGGAAATGGGCAAAAACAAAAAAGATAACAGATAAAAATAATCTATTCACCAAGCTTCTCTTAATCCCTTGCTTCTTTAGCTATTTCTACCAGAGGTCTCTTCCCCCTTTTCTGTTTTTTAAATATATTTACAATATATGTGGCATCTTCATAGGGTACACTAATAAAAGAAAATTTATCAAACACTTTTACCTCTTTTATATCTGAATCTTTGATACCTGTTTTTTCTACTATAAAATCCACTATCTTCTTTGGTGTCATATTTTCAATTTTACCCATAGCTATAAATAATCTTGCTTTACCTTTTTTATCAACGGTAGAAACTTCAGAGATTTCAGAGTAATTGTCAATTTCAAAATCATCCTTGTAATTCATTTTAAGTAAAGCAGATACGAGATGAATTGGATCATACTCTTCAATAAGTTTCTTTGCTAATTCAACATAATCATCAGTAAGTTGTTCAGATATAATTTCATTAAGTTCATCGTTTATTCTTTCCTTCTTAGCTTTTATAACTTCCATTACACTTGGAACCTTCTTCTTCTTTATATCTGCCCTGGCAATTTTCATTATATAGAGAAGTTTTCTATATTCTGCAGGTGTGACAAAAGTTATAGCTGTCCCTTCTTTACCAGCTCTCCCTGTTCTTCCAATTCTATGTACGTAGGATTCTGGATCTTGTGGTAGAGAATAATTGATAACGTGTGTCAGATCGGAAATATCTATACCTCTTGCAGCTACATCTGTTGCCACAAGCATATTTATCTGTTTTGCTTTAAATCTCTTCAATATTCGCTCTCTTTGGTATTGGGAAATATCACCATGAAGAGCCTCCGCATTGTATCCTCTGTCCATGAGCCTGTTACATACATTATCAACATCTACCTTTGTTCTGCAGAATATAAGACCGTAAAATTCCTTTTCCATATCTCTGATCCTGCACAATGCTTCAAACTTGTCATCTTCCCTAACCTGAAAGTAGATCTGCTCAGTCAGCTCCGTTGTAAGCTGTTTGTTCTTTACTGCTAAGACTTCATAATCTTTCATATACTTTTTAGCTATAGTCAAAATCTCTTTTGGCATGGTAGCTGAGAATAACAACATTCTCTTATCTTCATTGGTGTGCTTAATAATCTCTTCAATATCTTCGATAAAACCCATATTGAGCATCTCATCTGCCTCATCAAGCACCATGAATTTTAGTTTATTAAGTCGCAATGTTTTTCTGTTTATATGGTCTATTACCCTACCAGGTGTACCTACAATTATATGAGCTCCACTTTCAAGCCTTCTTAACTGCAACTCCATAGATTGTCCACCATATATAGGAACAATATTAAGTCTTTTTTTACCTTTGAGAGAATTCATCTCCTCTGCAACCTGAAGTGCAAGCTCCCGTGTGGGGGTTAATACGATACCTTCTACAAAAGGTGATTTATCATCAAGCAGTTCTATTAATGGCAATCCGAAAGCAGCTGTTTTACCTGTTCCTGTTTGAGCCTGTCCGACAATGTCTCTGTTCCCATTTAGAAGTTTTGGTATAACCAATTCCTGAATTGGTGTAGGTTCTTCAAAACCTTTTTTTGATAGT
>JAIWOA010000015.1 GCA_020217115.1 Calditerrivibrio sp.
GCTTTCAAGGTATTTTCTGAAAGCCCAAGTTCCCTAAATTTTAGTAATTCATTCATTATATTTTTTTCTCCTTCGTTGAGTCGCAAAACTTAATATCGACTAAAACTTGTATAATATACACTTTTTTTCAAGAATAGCAACTTCTTTATTTTAACTCTCTCTTAATAATGTTAAAAAAATAAAATTTTAATTTTTTACTGTATATACGATTATTGAAATTACAGCTGATACAGAAGTTAGCAGGTAAGATATTTCAAGAAAGGGATAAATAGCTGGTAAAAAATAACTTAACAGAAACATCACAACTGTTAAATATTCCAAAAACATAGTTATCTTTCCAATAAAAAAGGTTCTTACTAAAAATTTTTTTCTCATAATTAATATTGTGAGTATACCTGATAACAGATATATCTCTTTCAAAAGTATTATAAAAACAAAGTAGTTAGGCATTAAATACTTATTGGAGAATACGCCAATAACCACTATTGTTACAAGAATCACAAGCTTATCTGCCAATGGATCAAGCATTTTACCGATTCTGGAAATCTGGTTTAATTTTCTTGCAAGAAATCCGTCAAGGAAATCAGAAATAGCCATACACAAAAATAAGATAGATGCATCAACCATCCTGTCATAATATATCAGATATCCAAAGTATGGGACAGCAAATATTCTTAAAATGGATATCAAATTAGGTATGGTCCAAAAATTCTCTTTGACTAATTCCATATCTAATTATACATTAAATATTATGTTTTTGCCAATAAATAAAAAAGAGATGGATAATTTAGGCTGGAAATATTTAGATATTATCTTTGTAACTGGTGATACCTACATAGATTCCCCATATAATGGTGTTGCATTATTAGGGAAATTATTAGTAAAAAATGGTTATAAGGTTGGTATAATTCCACAACCCAACATAGATATTGGAGATGATATACTTTCTTTAGGGCATCCGAGACTATTTTGGGGAGTCTCCTCAGGTGCTGTAGATTCTATGGTGGCAAACTATACCTCTTTGATGAAAAAAAGAAAAGAGGATGATTTTACTCCTGGTGGAATAAACAATAAAAGACCAGATAGAGCCATAATAAAGTACACCAATCTTATAAAAAAGTATGACAAAGAAAAAAAGCCTATTATTATTGGAGGTATTGAAGCAAGTTTGAGACGAATTGCCCATTATGATTACTGGGATAACAAAATTCGTCGTTCTATACTGTTTGATTCAAAGGCAGATATTCTGGTTTATGGAATGGGTGAGCTTTCTATTCTTGAGATAGCCAATAGGATAAAAAAACAGGAAGATATCAGAGATATAAATGGTATATGCTACATAGATAAGATCAATAGGGATGATTTCTGTGAATTGCCAAGTTTTGAAGATGTATCTATGGACAAAGATAAATTTTTTAAAATGTTCAAATTGTTTTATGACAATAATGATCCCCTTATAGCTAAGGGGCTTGTTCAAAAACATGGCGATAGATATTTAATTCAGAATCCGCCACAAAGGATACTTACCCAAAAAGAATTTGATAGTTTATACGAATTAGGATTTGAGCATGATCTGCATCCTGAATTAAAAAAATATGGTAAAGCAAAGGCACTCGACACAATAAAGTTTTCTATAACAATAAACAGAGGATGCTATGGGGAGTGTAATTTCTGTGCAATAACTGTACACCAGGGGGCAACAGTGGTGAGCAGAAGCAAAGAATCGATATTAAGGGAGATAAAACAGATCAGTAATTTAAAAAATTTTGATGGGGTAATCAGGGATTTAGGTGGTCCCACAGCAAATATGTATGAAATTGAATGTGACAAAAAATTAAAGAAAGGGAAATGCCTTGAAAAAAGATGTTTATACCCAACCGTATGTAATTCATTAAAAATAGATCATTCATCCTTGATAAGCCTGATGAAAACAGTGAGAACGATTCCAAAAATTAAAAAAGTCTTTGTTGCTTCTGGTCTTAGATATGATATGATTCTTTCTGATAAAAAATATGGGATAAGCTACCTTGAAGATTTAATAAAACACCATGTATCTGGGCAACTAAAAATTGCACCTGAACATACAGAAGAAAATGTTCTTAAAATTATGGGCAAACCTTCAAATAAAAATCTGAAGGATTTTATTGATATATTTTATAAAATTTGCAAAGATAACAATCTAAAATATTTTTTAACATACTATTTTATAGCAGCTCATCCCGGTTGTGATTTAAAAAATATGTACAATATGAAAAACTATATTGAAAAATATATAAAATTATCTCCAGAACAGGTTCAAATATTTACCCCTCTACCCTCGACATGGTCATCTGTTTTTTATTGGATAGAAAAATTTGAAAATAGAAAAATATTTGTGGAAAAAGACCTAAAAAATAAAAGAATACAGAAGGAAAAAATTACTAAACCTATAAAATGATCACCTTTTTGTAGATATCAGTATCCCAAAAAATACAAGTAGTATCCCCACTATCTGATAGATATATAAAGTTTCACCTAAAAAAGATACAGCAAGAATTGTCCCAAATACTGGCATAAGATGTACAAAGGGTCCAGCCTTGTTAGCTCCCACCTCTTTTACTGCCCTATTCCAGAAAATAAAAGCTATGACAGATGCAAATATTGATACATACAAAATACTTCCGATTGTTTTAATATTCAACGTGAATCCACCAACAGTTAAATATTCATTGATATAGAATGGGAACATGTAAATTATTCCAAATATTATTATAGATTGGAGAAAAGATAACGGATGAAGCCCCTTGGGAAAGCTTTTTAGAAGAACTGTATAAACTGCCCATACAAAGGCAGCTATGATGACCAGTATATCTCCTCTATTAAAAGAAAGTTCAAAAATTTTTGTAATTTCTCCCCTAAGCATGATATTAAATATCCCAACCATTGAGATTATGATGCCAGATATCTGCCTGAATGATGGTTTATCCCTATAAATAACGAAAGATACTAACAAAATAATTATAGGGACAAAGGAATTTATCAAAATTGCATTAATTGCACTGGTATAATGAACAGCAGTATAAATTAATGTATTGAAGGTTGATACTCCCAGAATTGCAAGCAGATTTATATATAATATATTCTTTTTTATCAACTTTATATCTGATAATAAAAACTTTACAGAAAAAGGTAACAAAATAATTCCAGCAATAAGCCATCTCCAAAAACCAAGGGATATTGGAGGGATAAGCTGATTTATACCCTTACTCAAAACAAAATTTCCTGACCAGAACAGTGATGTTAAAACCAAAAGCAAATAAGCCATACTGGAAGATATTAAAAATATAACAATAAGTCAACCAATATATTATTTTAAATATACTTGAATTTTATTCAATTTTACTATACTATAAGGAAAAAAGATGAGGTGATTTTATGTATAAAGTTGCAGTCTTGCCGGGAGATGGCATAGGTACTGAAGTGATGGATCAGGCAATCAAGGTATTAAAAAGAATTGAAGAAAAGTATAATACTAAGTTTCATTGTGAGTTTTCAGATGTTGGTGGTATAGCAATAGATAACTATGGTACCCCACTTCCAGATCACACTTTGAAGATTTGTGAAAACTCTGATGCGATACTTTTTGGATCTGTTGGAGGTCCAAAATGGGAAAATCTTCCACCTGCTCAACAACCAGAAAGGGGAGCATTGCTTCCCCTTAGAAAACATTTTAACCTTTTTGTAAATATAAGACCGGTCAAAGTGTACCCAGCATTAAAAGAATCATGTTCATTGAAGGATAAATTTATCGAAGATGGTCTTGATATTGTTATTTTGAGGGAACTTACAGGGGGTATATACTTTGGACAGCCAAAATATGTTTCTGAAGATAGAAAATACGCTGTTGATACCATGAAGTATTCTGTAGAGGAGATTACCAGAATTGCGAAGGTAGCTTTTGAAACTGCCAGACTAAGAAGGAGGACAGTTACAAGTGTTGATAAGGCCAATGTTTTAATGACATCTGTTCTATGGCGGGAAGTTGTAACAGAGCTTTGGAAAAATGAATATAGCGATATTAATCTGAATCATATGTATGTGGATAATGCCTCAATGCAATTGGTTCGTAATCCCTCCCAATTTGATGTAATACTTACTGAAAACATGTTTGGAGATATTTTGAGCGATGAAGCTGCAATGCTCACTGGATCCCTTGGAATGCTTCCATCTGCATCTTTAAACGAAAAAGGTTTTGGATTGTATGAGCCAATCGGTGGAACAGCACCAGATATTGCAGGAAAAGGTATTGCCAATCCCACAGCACAGATACTCTCAGCTGCTCTCATGCTCAGATATAGCTTCAAAATGGAAGAAGCAGCAAAAAATATTGAAAATGCTCTGGAAGAAACATTAAAAAATGGATTCAGAACAGGAGATATCTACTATGGTGATGAGGGTACCATAAAAGTCAATACAGAGGAATTTGGATCAGAAATAATCAAAAGGATATAAATATTTACTAAAAGGTTTCAATGTTATTAGGTGGGATTACCCCCACCTAATATAAAAATTATTTAAGCTTTTCAACATCTATAAAAGGTAAAGCCCCACCTGTGACCTTTGGCATAACACCATCCCACTTCTCTATAGCCTTTAAATTTGCTTCAATTTTTCTAAGTTCAACCAGAAGTGGGGAAACATTCTCCTTCTGGATTCTAAGGGATTCCGCTTCAGCTCTTGCCTGCGTTATCTTCTGCTCTGCCTCGATCTTTATCCTGTCAAGATCTCTCTGTGCCTTTAAAGCCAACTGTTCAGCTGTCTGTTTCTGTTCTATAGCCTGAGTAAACTGCTGAGAAAATTTAAAATTTATTATTGAAAAGTCATCCACCGTAATATTATATTGTGCAAGCCTATCTCTTAGCATAGTTTTAATATCGTTTCTTACCTTTTCCCTTAACGTTATCAGCTCAACAGCAGTGTATTTGGCTGTAACAGCCTTAACAACCTCCTGTACTGCAGGATCGATTATTTTGTCTTTAAAACCAAGCCCTATGGTTTTGTATATAACATTAGCCTTTTCTGGAACTATATGGTAATTAACAGCAATTATAGAGTGTATATCTTGAAGATCTTTTGAAGCAGAATCAGCATCTGTCTGTGACTTTTGAACTTTTACATCCATTTTTACCACAGTTTGAACCAATGGTATTTTAAAGTGCAAACCTTCAGAGACAGTTTCATCACCTGGTTTACCAAATGTTAGTATTACTCCCCTTTCCCCAGCATTAATGATAAAGAAAGGATTAAATAAAAACAAAGCCACCAGAATAAAAACGATTACAGGAATAACCAACGTTAACTTGTTAAAACTATTCGGAACTTTCATCTCAGACATATTATCCTCCAGCTATTGTATCAAAATTGTTTATGATATACTCACTCAGGAATATATCATCTTGAGTTGTTATTTTTATATTGTACCATTCAGAATCAACAAAACCAACTTCATAATTAAAATACTCCAGAGCCATTGCATCATCGGTAATGTTAATATTTTTATTAATTACTTCAGACAGGCAGTTAACCAATATTTTCCTTTTAAATATCTGAGGAGTATGAACCAAAATTAATGCATTTCTGTCAATGGTTTTTTCCACAATATTTTCATCATTATATTTTTTTACAGTATCTTTAGGTTTTATTCCACATATAAGTCCATCATAGTTTTCATAATTTTGGAGCATTCTATCCAGAATTTTTTTAGACAAGAAAGGCCTTGCAGCATCATGTATAAGTACATAATCTGAACTGGCATAATTTAGGCAATTCATAACAGTATGTTGTCTTTCCTTGCCAGCAGTTGCAAAGATATAGCTTGATATTGAAAGTTTTGACATGATATCAGCAATGAGATTTTGATCAGAATCGTCACATCCTATTATAAAAAGGGCAGGATTTGCAGCTTTAAGGCGAAGAAGTGTATAAAATATAACTTCATAATCACCAATTTTATAAAACTGTTTCTTTGTGGTACTTGAAAATCTTTTCCCTACTCCACCAGCTGGAACTATGACAGATATACTCATTGTTTAATTTTACCAAAGATGATTCTTCCAGAATCGCTTTGCAAAATAGAGGTAACAACAATATCCTGGTTTTTACCTATTAGACTTCTACCATTTTCGATAACTACAAGGGTTCCATCATCGAGATAACCAACCCCTTGACTCGGCTCCTTCCCCTCTTTCTGGATAAAGATATTAATCTCATCCTGAGGGAATATGGTCTGCCTCAGAGCTAAAGCAAGCTGATTTATATTCATACATTTAATACTCTTTATCTCAGCAACCTTGATGAGATTGTAATCTGTGGTAACCAATTTACCTCCAACCTGTTTGGTAAATTCAACCAATTTATCATCTACATTATTTAGTGTTGGAAAATCGATATCCACCACCTCAACTTCATTATTCTTTTGCTCCTGTATCTTCTTTAAAATATCAAGTCCCCTTTTACCCTTCTGCCTTCTAAAGTGGTCGTGGGAATCTGCAATATTTTGAAGTTCCTTTAAAACAAACGATGGGATAAGAATTTTTGATTCAATAAAATTTGATGCTATTATATCATATATTCTACCATCAATAAGGGAAGAGGTGTCTAATATCTTTGGTATTTCTGTTATCTTTGTTTTATAGTTTTTATCTTTTCTAATCAATTTTTGAAAAAGATAATCTATGAGGTAGTAATTTTTGTAACCGATAAAAATTCCAATATAACCAAATATGAAATTAAAACCAAGTTTAACAGCATCATTTAAAAAAAATGTTTCAAAGGTTTTTGTAAGAAAATAAGAGATCAAAAGAAAAATCAACCCCCCTATAAAACCGGAAAGAATTTTTGTGCTTCTCAAATCAGAAATAAAGATTTCAATAATATTGATTAGCAAAACTACACCAAGACCATAAACAATTGCATATGCAAGGTCTATACTAAGCTGTGTATGGAATAGCATAAAAGCAGCAATTATCAAACCTGAATAAATAAACCTAAATTTAGACATATATACCTCTTAACTCTCAAATATGTTTTTAGTTACTTCTGAAACTAATTTTACAACAAATTATAATTATTTTCTATAGCAGTTATACTCTGTAAATTTGCTAAAAAACAAAAATTTATATTTATATCATATCATTAATAACAAATTTCTCAATATCTGCAACACAATTATTGCAACTATAGCCGACAAATCTATGAAACCCAATGGCGGAATAACCCTTCTGAAGGGCAAAAGAATAGGTTCAGTTATGGAAAATATTATCTGAACAATTGGATTCCTCGGATCAGGAGTAACCCACGACATAAAAGCCCTAATTATAACAAGCCACATCAGATAAAAGAAAATATCTGATAACGAGTATAAAGATATTTTAAAAACCTTTGTCATAATAAAGTAAAATGATATATTTTGTGACATCACAAAATCAAAAACCACATTATTTAAAACAGACAACAGCAAATATAAAAAATATACAAATATAATAGTAGGCAAGACTATCCTATTGTCAGGCAATTTTATAAATTTCCTTGTAAGTTTGACCCATGGTAGCCCTATTCTGTAAAAATATATTGAATAGAATGTTGCTATCCCCTTACCTCCACCAACTATTATTGAAAATATTAAAAATAAAGCGAGAAAATTTAAATTATCCTGAATAGTTGAAAAAAGCACCAGAGATTTAAAAGAATAAGAGCCAATATAATTAATGAAGAACTGCAGCAATACAATTAGTATCAAAAATAATGGAATAAATCTGTCAGTATAATTTTTGCTTTTCCTTTTAAACATATTTGCAAATATAGGTTCAGTCAAAGATGCCACTAATTTACCAAAGGGATTAAAGTAAAGTTCCTGAGAAGTAAATACCCCCCTAAATATCAAAGCTAACATATAAATCTTCAATAGAAATATCAGTATAAACACCTTAACTACCTCCTGCCAAATATTGCTGTTCCAATTCTGACCATGTTTGAACCCTCTTCAATTGCAATTTCAAAATCATCACTCATACCCATTGATAAAATATTAAAATCTTTAAGAAACTTATGTTTTACTTTAATATTTTCAAATAACTTATTCATATTTCTGAAATTAATTCTATTCTTTTCAGGATCATCATAGAAAGGTGGTATAAACATAAGACCTCTGAGAATTATATTGTTTTTATCAATCAATGAGTTGATTAAACCATCGATTTCATTAACACTTACTCCATGTTTTTGAGGCTCATTAACAAGATTTACCTGTATTAAAATTTCTTGCACCTTTCCTATGCTCTCAAAATATCTATTCATTTTATCTGCAAGATAAATAGAATCAACAGAGTGGATGAGAGAAAAATTAGATCCCACAAGTTTCAATTTATTGGTTTGAATATGACCTATCATATGAAACTTTATATCATTGAGATTGCTCAGAGTTTTTATTTTTTCGTTGGCTTCCTGCAACCTGCTCTCTCCAAATACCCTGAGTCCACATCTATATACCTCAAATATATCATCAGCTGAAAATGTTTTACTTACTGCTACGAGAGTTATGTCATTTCCGTCAATACCTCTTCTCGCAGCTGCATCAGAAATTCTATTTAATATCTCATCTATCCTTTTTTTCATCTTTTACACCAAGTATTGATAGCATTCTTCCAGTAGTACCTCCATCCCTTCTATAAGAGTATAAATAATATTTGCAAGAACTGCAATAAAATAAATCTTTATAGTTATATATTTTATTTTTCCCAAGTTTGAATTTTATGATATCCCTTAGAGATAAATAGTATTTCCCCTTTTCCATAGCATAAAAATTTGTATCAACTATTTTACTAAATTTTTCAATTAAATCTACTCCAACATCATAGCATTTTTCACAAATACCCGGTCCTATTATTACCTGCAATACCATGTCATTATTTTTGTAAAAAAGTTCTAATGCATTTTCTATTATACCTAAAAAAATACTTCTCCACCCACAGTGAAGGTTTGAAACATACTCTCTACCAATAAGCTGAACATTAAAACAATCTGCTGTCTGTATCCCGGTAAAAAGATCTGGAATGTTTGTAAAAGTTCCATCCCCTTCCACTATTTCAGATTCTTTTTTTTCTGGTTTTATCACAATAGCTGAATGTATTTGCTTTAAAATATAAATATTATCAATATGTAATCTATTTTTTAATAATTTATAATTTTCTAAACAATTTTCATCTTCTGTAAAATACCTCAAATTATTTGAGCTGTAGCAACCTCTACTAACTCCAGAAAATCTGGTAGTAGTTAAACTTAAAATGTCATCCCTTGAAACATCAGTTTTTATCTGGAGTAGTCCTTTAAAGCTTGTAAGCATCTTTTATACTCCATATTTATTATATCTCTGGAAATATTAGGATAAATAATATTGTCCCATGGTAAAATATCATTATGTTCATAATTTTTATAAATATAGCCATTATCAAATAGTTTTAAAGCTTTTTTTTCGTTAAACTGATTATCTATATATAACCTATAAAAGTCTTTTATATTACTTTCAGCCTTTGCTATAGTTGTTTGTAGTACTGCTTGATTGTATGGCATAATATCTACCTTAAGGTTTCCTACCTTTTTGAGGCTATATAATATTTTCAGTTTCTCTTCATATTCATCCTTAGTGATAAGTCCAAAAAATTGCATTGGGGTAAATGGTTTGGGATTGAAAATATTTATAGATGCCTTAATCTTACCAAGCCTGTTGTAACCTTTTATCTGATTTTCTTTAAATATATGACAAATCTCATCAATGCGATGGATAAGTTCCACCATATCATTTTCATCTTCACCATAAAAACCGATCATATAGTACAGTTTTAGGTTTTCTATCCCCAATGTAGCTATTTTCTCCACTGCGGAAAAAATACTTTCCTTTTTAATATTTTTCCCTATCATTTGTTTTAGTTTTTCAGATGCTGTTTCCTCAGCTATTGTAATAGTT
>JAIWOA010000016.1 GCA_020217115.1 Calditerrivibrio sp.
CTAACTTTTAAAATTTTCAAACGTTCTATGAGCTCTTTGGTTATTGAATCAACTCTTAAAGAGGATACAGATATTTTTAAGCTATTTTCAATCATCCAGTCTAAAATATCAGACAGATTCCTGATATCCCCAAATGCTGCACTTATAATACCGATCTGGTCAGAATATCTTTGATTTTTTATTGTTTCAATTATTTTTTGACTTTCGATTTTCCTGTACGGCCTAAGGTTATATCCAGTGGTACAAAATCTACAGTTGTATTTACAGCTTTTTGATGCTTCCAACAGAAAAATATCCTTAAATTCTCCCCTGCAAGGTTTAATCTGGGAGAATATAGGATCTGGATTGTCATCTTTAATAGGTTTTGGAATAACTTTTTGATTTTTATGGAAAGCAAAGCTACATCTACAAATCTGTTTAATAAATATATCTTTTTTTTCAAAACCTATAAAATATTCCGCTATAGTATCCAACATTGGCTTAAAGTCACCCAACAACTGAATATCAACGATATCCTTTAATATATTGGGATTAATCAATCCCAAAGCACCTCCAGATATTATTGGTGGATATTTATCCCCCCTATCATCTGAAAAAACTGGAATTTTCTGTAAGTATAGAAATTTTATCAGATTTAAGACATCTTCTTCATAGTTGATACTGACGGCAATGATATCAAACTCCTGTAAAAACCTCTGATTCTCTATTGAAAGATTATCTTCATAGAAATCCAGAACAAATCTCTCACAGGCAACATCCTTTAGTTTGTTTAATTCTGAATAAACATACTGATACCCAAGATTCTGAATAGCTATTTCATAAATATTTGGATATATCAGAGCTACCTTTATCCTACCAGATCGTGGTTTTATACCTTCATCAAAAAATATTTTTCTATAATAATCTATTACCTTCCATTTTTCCATAAATTATTTTATTCTACCACAGAACATCCCCAATTTTTAAGATGTGATTTTATAAAATCTATAGCCATCTGGTGTTCTTCATCTCCCCTACCACTTATATGTATAGGTTTTCCAAAAACCAGATGGATATCAAGTTCTGGGCGTATTTTACCTAAATCTTTGATCAACTTTCCATTTGACCATGCATCAGTTTTCAATGCAATTGGCAAAATTGGAACTCCAGCTTTCTTAGCAAGCTTAACTCCCATAGAGTTAAATTGCTTCTCATCAAATATTGGTGTTCTGGTGGTTTGTGGGAAAACAGTTACCGAAATTCCATTGGCAAGTTTTTCCCCACCCTTCTCCATGACTATCTTAAAATCCTCCCGTGGATTATTTCTTGTTACCACTATTGGATCAGTAGCTTTTAACATATGTTTTAACATAGGCACATCCATGAGACTTTCTTTAAGTATATAGGTAAAAGGTTTTATTGGCGCAATAATTGAAGGTAATAAAAATGTCTCGGCTGTACTCATATGATTACCCACAAATACACATGGTCCCTTGTAATTTACAATATTATCAACGCCTTCAATATAAACTTTTATCCCTGATCTTTCAATAATATCTAATGTCCAGAAGCTGCTATAAATCCAGGCATCAGTGTCATATTCCCCCTTTAATGCAATTTTATGGCCTCTATAAAGAAGGTAAAATATCCTTGAGTAAAAATATATGGATGGAAATAACCTGGCAAACAATGAAATTTTTACAGGTTTAGATTCATACCTATCAGAAATTAAATTATAGCTTAACTTAAATTCCATTTTAATACCCTCTTTTTTTTACTATAGATATTCCAAATAATAATGTTTCGTCAAGAGCATTTTATGTTTCTTGATTTTTTACTTATTTTAAAATATAATTACCTCCTTAGAGAGGTGTGTGTTGATCGAACTAACAAATGAAAATGAGATTACAAAGATTTATCTACATCCAGAGGATAAATTCAATATTTTAAGCCCTGATAAAATAAAAGAACTAATATACTGTTTTGAATCTATTGCAAAGTCAGAGGCCAAAGTTGTAAGGATCTATGGAAAAGGTGGATCCTTTGCTGTAGGTGCAAATATAAAACAGATGCTTTCCTATGACGGATATACCGCAAAATATTTTTCGATGCTTGGGAATAAACTTTTTAATCTGATGGGTAGGATACCACAAATCGTAATAGCGGAGATTGATGGTTTTTGTATGGGTGGTGGTGTTGATTTTGCTTCTGCTGCCGACTTCAGGTATGCCACCAAAATAAGTAAATTTGCTCATCCTGGTTCACAGTTAGGAATTATAACAGGTTTTGGAGGAACACAGCGGCTACCCAGACTAATGAAACATAGCAGTATCTTTAAAATGTTTTTAACTGGGGATATGTTTGATGCAAGTTTCATGGAAAAAAGCAGATTTATCAATAAAGTTTTTGACAATTATGAAGAAATGAACGAATATGTAAACAAATTATCAGATAAAATAGCTATAAAAAACAGGTTGTTTCTAAAGGAACTCAAAATAAACAGGTATAGGAACTAATATATGTTAATAATCATAGATGGTCATTCTTTGGCCTATAAAATATTTTATAAAACTCCTATGTTGTATAATTCTCAAAAAATTCCGACATCAACAGTTCATTCATTCTTGAATACCTTGTTGTCAATAAGGGATAAATTTCACCCTGATAGATTAGTAGTTGTTTTCGATTCAAAAGGTAAAACAGAACGTCATGATTTAATGGAGGATTATAAGGCAAATAGACAGGCTACCCCTCCAGACCTTATAACACAGGTAGAATATTTAAAACAGATTATCCCATTGATCGGTTTTGAGCTGTATGCAAAAGAGGGTATAGAGGCAGATGATCTGATATATACAATTGCACAAAATAACAGTTCTGAAACATATATTGTGACAAAAGATAAAGATATTGCTCAACTGGTTTCAGATAATGTGAAGATTCTTGATTATACAAGTAATGAATTACTGGACAGGGAGAAAATATATGATAAATATTTAGTCTACCCGGAACAGATTGTTGACTTTTTAGCTCTCTGTGGAGATTCTTCCGACAATATACCTGGAGTGAAGGGGGTTGGAGAAAAAACTGCCGTTGCACTATTAAAGGAATTTGGTAATCTTGACAATATATATCAAAATCTTGATAAAATAAAGCCATCATGGAGAATCAAACTTGAAAATGATAAGGAGTTGGCATATCTAAGTAGAGATCTCGCTAAACTTAGATTAATAGATAATCTTGACTCCTGCAGAGTATATTCTGAAAAGGATTTGAGAGTAGTTTTAAAGGAGCTCGAGCTGAAATCTATAGAGAGCAGAGTATTCAAAGAGGATAATGTTCAGCTTATTTTCAGTAAAGTAGAAAAGAGTAGCATGGCATTCACAATTGGGGGTAAATTTTATATAACTGACGGGAAAAATATAGAACTTATTGATAATAACTATAATTTATCAGTAGAATATATTTTTAATCTCAAAGAATTTGTCAAAAATAAATTTAAGTTACCTGATAGGGTTTTTGATTTAGAAATACTTAGCTGGATGACAGATCCCGACTCTGGAGTTATAAATTTATCCGAGAATGACACTGTGGAGAGTTTTGCAAAAAAGATAATTTCTAAAAAAGATCTCGTCATCGACCTTATGAATAGATACAATATGTGGGAACTATACTGGAATATCGAATATAAGATCATCTATCTTATTGCGGATATGGAGTTAAATGGTATAAAGCTTGATCCAATAAAACTAAAAGAAGTTGATTGTAAAATAAGAAATCTAATGGAAAATGAAAAAAATCATATTGATAATCTTATAGGTGAAGAAATAAATATAAACTCACCAAAGCAGCTCTCAAAAATAATATTTGAGAAACTAAAGATGCAACCCTTTAAGAAAACTAAGACAGGGTATTCAACGGATGAAGAGTCTCTAAGGAACATGATTGTCATCAATCAAGACCATGAAGAACTTTTAAGGAGTATATTAAGGCATAGGGAATACAGTAAACTTGTTTCAACCTATACATCAAAGCTATCAGATTTTATAAATCCCTTGACTAATAGAATTCACTCACAATTTAAACAAACTGGTACTGCTACAGGTAGATTATCTTCAAATAACCCCAACCTTCAGAATATACCACAGAAAGGTGAATTAGGAAGTGAAATAAGATCTTCTTTCATCTCTGAAGATGGCTATAGTTTTTTGTCTTTTGACTATTCACAAATAGAGTTAAGGATACTTGCCCACATTTCCGATGATGAAAACTTAAAAAATGCATTTTTTAACAATTTAGATATCCATAATATAACTGCAATGAATGTACTTGGAATAACTGAAGATCAGATAACAAAAGATATCAGACGGATAGCAAAAGCAGTAAATTTCGGTATCGTCTACGGCCTTAGCCCCTATGGTCTTTCGAGGGATTTACAAATTCCATTATCAGATTCCAAGAGATTTATAGATAAATATTTCAAAACATACCCCTTGGTAAAAAAGTATATGTCTGATATTGTAGCCTATGCTCAAGAAAATGGGTATGTGGAAACTATAGCTGGAAGGAAACGTTTCATATCGGATATAAATAATTCAAATGGAACGATGAGGCAGAGGGCAGAAAGAATAGCAATAAACTCTCCAATTCAAGGTTCAGCTGCAGATATTATAAAAATGGCAATGATAAAAAGCTTTGATTACATAAAACAAACAGAGCTGGATGCAAAAATTATTTTACAGATTCATGATGAACTTGTATTTGAGGTAAATGATAAAGATATTGACAAAGCTTCTAAAAATATTAAACTTATTATGGAAAATGTTTGGAAATTAAAAGTTCCTTTACAGGTTAGTTGCTACATTTCTAAAAATTTAGGAGAACTCAAGTAAATGGGTAAAGTTAATGACATCTTGAAAGAAAATCAGCTACTGAAAAAAGAGTTAGAAGGGATTTTAGAACTTATCTCTGAGAATGAGTTAAAAGCTAAGGGGTTAAAGATTGTAGAATATGCTTTTTTACTCTCAGAAAATATTGAAGAGATAGATCAAAAACCTATGGTTTATCTTGAAGAGATATTTGAAATTGATAAAGCTGCATTGTTCTTAAATATTGATGAGTTAGAAATGGATATCTCCAGTGAATTAAAACATATATTTCCTATGAGAGCAAAAGCTTTTAACTATTTTTTTATAGAGAAAAGACCATATCTGGAACAGTCCACAGTAAACCTTATTTCTGAATTTAATATAATGGATGGCATAGGATCGTATCTAATAGCACCAATAATTATAAATGAAAAACTTATTGGAAGCTTAAATCTTTATAGCAGATACGCCAATAGGTATTCTTCTGACTACAATTCAGATTTTATTAAGGATTTATGTTTTAAAATAGGTATATCTATTAGCAATATAAAATTAAAGAAGCAACTAATGGATCAGTCTTTTATTGATGAATCCTCAGGGTGTTACAATAAGAAAGCTATGTACAATTTTTTGGGATTATTTATAAACAGGTGCTATAGATACAATCAAAGTTTTTCATTTATACTAATAGATTTTGATGATTTTAAAAAAATAAATGATAAAAAAGGGCATCTTGTAGGTGATCAGGTATTGTCTAAATTTGGTCAAAAACTTACGAAAACTTTCAGAAAAAGTGATATTATTGGAAGATTTGGTGGAGATGAATTTTATATAATAACCCCTGAAACAGATAGTGAGAAATTATCTTCAATGATAAATAAAGCTGAATCGATATTGAGTGAAATATATAGGGAAGTTAATCTTAAAACTATATCATCACTTTCTTATGGCAAAGCTATAATAAATCAGATTGATAAAACAAATGAAAACCCTGAAACTATTTTCCAGCTTGCAGATACAGAACTTTATAGAATGAAAAAGGAGAAGAATGTAAAAAGATGATTTACGATAATATTGATGATATTTTACCAAAAATTTTAAAAAGAGGAGATTTATACGAGGAATCCTATCTCCAACCGGTTTATGATATCATAAAAGATATAAGAAATGGTGGGGATAATGCTATTAAAAAATATTCAAAAAAATTTGACAACAACTCAATAGATGAGATAGAGGTTCCTAAAAAAGATATTATCTCTGCCTACGATCGTGTGGATGAACAGTTAAAATTGGATCTAAAATTAGCAAAAAAGAATATTGAGGATTTCCATAGAAATCAAGTTGAAAAATCCTGGTTTGTGGAGAAAGATGGTATAATACTTGGGCAAAAGATAACTCCTCTGGACAGAGTTGGTGTATACGTGCCCGGAGGTAAAGCAAGCTATCCATCTACAGTTCTCATGGATGTTATACCTGCTAAAGTAGCTGGTGTAAAGGAGGTTTTCTTAGTCACACCGGCTAAAAATGGTGTAATAAATGATGTGGTTCTTGCTGCATGCTATATAGCAGGAGTTGATAGAGTTTTTAGAGTTGGTGGAGCTCAGGCAATAGCTGCTTTAGCTTACGGTACAGAGACAATACCACCGGTTGACAAAATTGTGGGACCGGGTAATATCTATGTTGCACTTGCCAAAAAGATTGTTTTCGGCAAAGTTGACATAGATATGATAGCAGGACCAAGTGAAATTTTGATAATTGCTGATGATTCTGCAAATCCATCCTATGTGGCAGCCGATATGCTATCTCAGGCAGAACATGACGAACTTGCTTCCTCAATATGCTTAACTGATTCAATGGAATTGGCAAAAAAGATCGATTCTGAACTTTATTTACAGATGTCAAAACTTCCTAAAAAGGATATTGCAGAAAAAGCAATATCAGAATTTGGAGGAATAATAGTTGTAGACTCAATAAATAAGGCATTGGAGATATCAAATCAGATAGCTCCAGAACATCTGGAGCTTGCAGTAAAAAATCCCTTCGAGATTTTATCAAAGGTCAAACATGCAGGTGCAATATTCATGGGACATTACACTCCTGAGGCAATGGGAGATTATTTTGCAGGCCCAAACCACACTCTACCTACGGGGGGTACAGCAAAATTCTCATCTCCACTTGGAACATACGACTTCTTCAAGAGGAGTAGTTTAATATCATATAGTAAAGAGGGTTTTTTGAAACATAAGGATAGTGTCTATCGCATTGCCAGATCAGAAGAACTTGATGCACATGCGTTATCTGTCAATGTTAGGAATGATTTATGATGATAGTTGCCCCATCAATTTTAAGCGCAGATTTTTCGAAACTTGGAGATGAAATAAAGATGCTTGATGAAGCAGGTGCAGATTGGATTCATATAGATGTAATGGATGGTGTGTTTGTTCCGAATATAACCATTGGTCCTGTTATCATTGAATCAATAAGAGGTTATACTAAAAAGATCTTTGATACCCATCTTATGATATCCCAACCTGAGAGGTATATTGAAAAATTTGCAGATGCAGGATCAGACATTATTACCATCCATTATGAGGCAACAAATCACTTAAATAGGTTAGTTACTCAAATACAAGATTACGGCAAAAAAGCAGGAGTGTCAATAAATCCAGCAACCCCTGTAACAGTCATAGAGGAGATACTCCCATATGTGGACATGGTTTTGATTATGAGTGTAAATCCAGGTTTTGGAGGACAAAAGTTTATAGAAACCTCTGTGAATAAAATAAAAAAACTAAAAAAGATGATTCTGGATGCTGGCCTCAAAACAATGATTCAAGTTGATGGTGGAGTTACAGATAAAAATATAGGGATATTAAAGGATGCTGGTTGCGACATCGTTGTAGCTGGTAGCTATATATTTAAATCTTTAAATTATAAAAAAGCAATTGACTCTTTAAAAATTTGATGAATGAGAACTTTTTAAAAAAGTATAGAAATCTTTTTGGTAGCGAATCAGAGGTCTTCTTCGACGCATTACATAAAAAGAGGGAAAAATTTTTCAGAATTAACTCTGCAAGAAAAATTAATTATATTGAAGAATTAGTTAATTTAAATATCTCTAAGGATAGTTTACCTTTTATATATAGCTACATATCAGAGAATGATATCGTTACAAATACAGTGTCATTTTTGACAGGTGGGATATATATTCAAAATCCATCTTCGATAATACCTCCCCTAATATTGTCAAGCCTTCTGGATGAAAATTCTACTATTTTAGACATTTCTGCAGCACCCGGTGGCAAAACTACCTCTTTGAGTGAAATAACCAACAGAAAAAGTACAATAATAGCTAATGAACCATCTTCAACAAGATTAAAATCTCTACATTTCAATTTAGAGAAATATGGTGCATGGAATGTTCATACCATATCCTTTGATGGTAGAATTCTTGACAAAAAGCTTCCGGCAGTTTTTGATGGGATACTATTAGATGCACCATGTAGCAATGAAAATAAAATAGGATACAACAAAGAGGTAAACTCTTCATGGAGTGAAGAGCTTGTTCTAAAGATGCAAAAACTACAATATGAAATAATATCATCTGCTGTAAAGTTATTAAAAGATGGTGGAATACTGATCTACTCTACATGTACCTTTTCCATTGAAGAAAATGAAGAGATTATAAAAATGGTAATAGACAGTAACGATGATCTGGAGTTGATAGATATAAATAAGGGGGAATATGATCCCGGAATTTCAGAATATGATTGGATAAATGAGAAAGTTATAAGAGTGTTACCCCACAAAAGCAGATATGATGGCTTTTTTGTAGCAGGTATAAGAAAAAAGGGGGAATTGCATATTAACAAACTTAAGGAAAGCTCCCCTACTCCCAAATATCTAAAAGAGTATTTTGACAGGGATACTTTTGAAGGTTTTTTTTCAGAAATTGATGGTATTGTATATTATGAAAAAAAACTCCCAGAAGAACTAAATAGGATAAAATATAAAAAAACAGGGATAAAGCTTGGGAAAATTGTAAGAAACGAGGTCGAATTGTCTTCACAATTTTTGTGGGAATATGGATTTTTTCTAAATAAAGATAAAAAAATTGATATCGACATTGAAAAATCTCTTGAATTTTTAAGCGGTTTTGATGTAGAATTAAAAGTTAAAATTAATAAGAATTGCTTGTTTTTTGGTTCTATACCGGTAGGTATTGTAAAAAATTTAGGTAACTGTCTGAAAAATAAATTAGACAGATACTTTTTATATGGAAAAGGGATGTAAATGAAAAATATCTTAATTGTAGAAGACAGTGCTTTTTTTCAAAAGGTTATAGAAAATGAGCTAAAAGAGCTCGAATACAATATCTTTAATGCATATTCGATAAAAGAGGCTATTGATATAATACGTTCAAATAAAATTGATATGATAACTCTCGATATAGAGCTTCCAGATGGCTTGGGTTATGAACTATGCAAAATGTTAAAAAAGGATCCCATGTATGCTGGAATACAGGTCATTGTAGTAACAAACACCAGTGATGAAGATGCAAGTATAAAATCTTTCGAAGCTGGAGCTCTGGGTTATATACACAAAGACAATCTAAAAAGAGATTTAAAAAGATATATAAAAAATATATTATCGATCATCAATAACCTATCTTTCTCAAACAATAAAATACTACTTATAGAGGATAGTGACTTCCAGCGGAAATATTTTAAGCATCTACTGGAATTTGCAAAGCTCGATGTATTAGATTTTAAAGATACAGAAAGTGCAAAAGCATATCTGGAAAAAGAAAAGCCTGTAATCGATCTTGCAGTTTTAGATTACTTTCTTTCTGACAATACTACCTGTACTGAGATGATACTTTATTTAAAAGAGAATAAGTTTTATGAACAGGTACCTACAATTGTTTTGACAGTATCAAAGGATCTTTCCCACAAATATGAAATATTTGTTATTGGGGGGAACGATTTTCTTATAAAACCATTCGATACAAGTGAATTTTACCTGAGGGTCAGAAATCAGTTAAAAACAAAACACCTCATGGATATGCTTGATGCTAAAAATAAGCTACTCACAATAAGTGCCACAACAGATGAACTTACAAAACTCTACAATAGAAGATTCTTCTGGGATAA
>JAIWOA010000017.1 GCA_020217115.1 Calditerrivibrio sp.
TCTCGTTAAGGAGGATAACAGGCACAAGAGAACAAATTCAGAATATTCGATAATGCTTCTCGATATAGATCATTTTAAGTCTATAAACGATAATTTTGGGCATGGAACAGGGGATCTTGTTTTGTATAATGTAGGCCAAACTATAAGAAGATCGGTAAGAAATATAGATATTGTTGCAAGATATGGTGGGGAAGAGTTTATCATTCTGTTACCTGATACAAATAAAAAAAATGCTTTAGTAGTTGCTGATAAGATATTAAAAAATATAAGAGATATAAAATTAGATTTTAGAGATGAGCCTATAACCGTTAGTATAGGAGTTTCATCATCAAAGGAAACTGATAATTTTGAAAAAGCCATTTCTCTGGCTGATGAAAGGCTTTATAAAGCTAAAAATAATGGGAGAAACAGAGTAGAATATGATTAAACTTAAATCCTCTCTTTTAATTCTTTTTCTTTTACTTTCAATGAGTGTATATGCGCAGGAAAGATTTATAAGCAATATTATGTTTAAAAATGTTGAATATCAAAGGGTATTTTTGGTGGATAAGAGCAGAAAAAAAAGTTACCTTGTAGAAATAAAAAATGACACTTTAAAGCTAATCAGGGAATTTAACGATATTATTGTTGGTGCAGGTAATGGGGATAAGTTGCGGGAAGGTGATTTAAAAACCCCAACAGGTATATACTATGTAATAAATTTTATACCCCAATCAAAGCTTGAAAAAATATATGGTACTGGTGCGTTTCCTTTAAATTATCCAAACTTTGTTGATAAATTAAACAGTAAAACAGGTCATGGGATATGGATACATGGAAGGGATCCAAATGAAAAAAAACAAACTTCGAGAGGCTGTGTGGTCTTACATAATGAAGATATAAATTATTTAAAAGGTATAGATTTTCTTACAACACCTGTAATTATAACGGAAAGTTTGACCTATACTGATGAAATGAATTACAATTCCGAAAGATCTTACTGGCTAAATTTCTTAGATGAATTCTATCAAAGCTGGAAAGAGAATGATATAAATAGGTTAAGTAAATTGATTCATGTAAGGTTTAAAGATTCAAATCACAAAAGTTATGCTGAATATATAAAAAGGAAAAAGTCTCTAATGGAGATCTATCCACAGAAAAAAATAATTTTTGACAATATAAAAATATTTAAGGAGAACGATTCTGAAGTGGTATTTGACTTTGATCAATATTATTCAGCTCCAAATATCACAACTTTTGGAACTAAAAGGCTGTATTTGATAAAAGAAGCTGGAGATTTCAAGATAATAGCTGAAGAGTATATAACAAAACCGAATATACCACAAAAATACAAAACACCTGATGTAGTCACTGTAAAAAATGAAACAACAACAGAACAAAAAATTGAATCAAAACCAGCTCCAAAGGATAATTCAGAGAAAGATAAGATAGATAAGGTTACAAAAAATGAAAAGCAAGAGACTAAAAAATCTGAAAAAGTTAAAGAGCTATCTTTAGATGATACTGTTAAAAAATTTGTATACGATTGGGCTGATGCATGGCAATCTAAGGATATAGATAGATATATTAAATTTTATAGTGAAGATTTTAAATCTTCGGGTATGAACTACTCAGAATGGAAAGATGATAAAAACAATAAATTTAGCAGAATCAAAACCATAAAAGTAGATATTTCAGATATAAAGACAAGAAAAGTAGGTGAAAAGATTGAAGTATCTTTCAGACAAATATACAAAACCGAATCTATGAACAATAAAGGTATCAAAAAATTGACATTAATAAAAACTAATGATGGGCTAAAAATTATTTCTGAGGTGTGGAGCCCTGCTAAATGATTTTCAAAATATTATTGTTATTGATTTTGATACCAATATCCATTTTTGCAGTTGAAAGACCTTCTGTTAAGCATGATATTTTTCTTCAGGGCACAGACTATGAGCTACATGTATATAGAATTTATGGAAAAGAAGCTGGTACAAAAGGTCTAATAATAGGTGGTATACAGGGAGATGAACCTGGAGGTTACCTTTCTGCTGATATGTATGTTGACTCAGTTATAGAAAAAGGTGATCTCATTGTAGTTCCAAGGGCAAATTTTAAATCTATAATACTTTTTAATAGGGGAGCTGATGGAGATATGAACCGAAGGTTCATTGATGATAAAACACAACATGAAATGGATAAAGTTGTGGAAATTCTCAAATCTCTCATGGGTGAAGTTGATTTTTTCTTACATCTGCACGATGGAAGTGGTTTCTATGATCCTAAGTACGTAAATAAGCTGAGAAATCCCAATAGATGGGGTCAATCTATAATTGTTGATACAGACAGCATAACTTGCAATGGCAAAACTATAGAAATGAAATCCATTGCATTACAGGTAATAAAAGAAACAAACAAAAAGATAAAAAATGATAATTACCATTTCAAATATTTTAATACAGATACTGACAATCCTAAAACAAAATACAAAGATATGAAAAAAACTGCTACATATTATGCATTGAAAAACTTTTGTATCCCATCTTATGGTTTAGAAACATCAAAAAACCTACCCAACGACGAAACAAAATTGAGACATAAATCCTACCTGATCGATGAATTTCTAAAAATATATGGCATAAAATCTAAAAAATTGGATATATTTCTACCAAAACCGATACTTAAATCTATAACTCTGGAAATTGATAATAAAACAGAGGAAATCTCTAATTACTCAGTGTTAGAATTAAATCAAAATCAAAAAATAAAAATTGAAAAAATTTCTTCTAATTACTATAGAGGATTAAGTTGTGATATCTTGGGGTTTAACGGTTTAAATGATAAGGATCTTTATTATATAGTAAGAGATGATACTACCATAAGGTGTAAAAAAGATCATATAACTATAGGTGAAATAAAAATAAAAGTTAAAAAGGATGAAGAGGTAAAGAAATTTTTAGTATCCATAGATGGAAAGGATGAATATCTGGAAAATGGATCTTCAATAAGGATAAAGCCGGGTTCAAACATTGTAATTGGAAATTTTGACAACAATTCTTCTATCCCTGTAAATCTGAGGGGATTTTTAGTCGAAGGTGCAACTTACAACGATGGTGATGATAGAAATATAAA
Source organism: Calditerrivibrio sp. (assembly GCA_020217115.1). GTDB lineage: Bacteria > Chrysiogenota > Deferribacteres > Deferribacterales > Calditerrivibrionaceae > Calditerrivibrio. The sequence goes on from JAIWOA010000017.1 coordinate 3,115, forward strand.
AATTACAATCTCTGAAAAAAACTTAATAAAAAGATTTTCAAAAAATAATAATGGCAAAGAATACGAAGTAATTGCCGGAACTTTAAATAATATTTTGGGTAAATTCCTTTTGATAATTGACAACAATTAAAAGATATTTTATCATTATTTTTTTAGAATTAAAAAGCCTGTCGGAGGATATATGTTTAAGAAAATTCTGTTGTTGTTTTTTACAGTTTCTCTTTTTTCTGCAGTTTACGCAAAAGATTTAAAGGTAGGTTTTGTCTATGTTGGTCCTGTTGGTGATGGCGGATGGACCTATGCCCATGATTTAGGGAGGAAAGAATTAGAAAAACTCCCCTTTGTAAAGGAAACAAGATATATAGAATCTGTACCTGAAGGTGCTGATTCAACAAGGGTTATCACAAATTTGGCTCAAAAAGGTTATAACCTGATATTTACAACTAGCTTTGGCTATATGGATCCAACTATTGAGGTAGCAAAGAAATTTAAAGATGTATCTTTTATGCATTGTTCAGGTTATAAAACATCTGAAAATGTTGGAAACTATTTTGGTAGAATGTACCAGGCAAGGTACCTTTCTGGAATTATTGCTGGTGGTATGACTAAGAGCAATATAATAGGTTATGTTGGAGCCCACCCTATCCCTGAAGTTATAAGGGGTATAAATGCCTTTACCCTTGGAGTAAGAAGTGTAAACCCAAAAGCTGTAGTTAAAGTAGTATGGACAAATACATGGTATGATCCAGGTACAGAAAGGAATGCAGCCGAAAGTCTACTTGATGTAGGGGCAGACGTTCTTACAATGCATCAAGATACACCCTCTACTCTTCAAGCAGCTGAAAAAAGAGGTAAATATTCAATAGGTTACAACAGTGATATGAAAAAATATGCTCCCAATGGTTTTTTAACAGCACCAATATGGAACTGGGGAGTTTTATACAAAGAGATAGCAACTCAGGTAAGTAAAGGCACCTGGAAGCCAGAATCTATATGGTGGGGACTGGAGAAAAAAGTAGTGGATCTATCCCCTATAAGTAAGAAAGTAGATAAAAAGATAATAGAAAAAGTTTCTGCTGAAAGAAAAAATATAGAACAGGGTAAGAATAAGATATTTACTGGTCCTATCAAAGATCAATCTGGAAAGATTGTGGTCCCTGAGGGTAAAACTATGACAGATGCAGAACTTTTGAGTATGAACTTCTTTGTGGAAGGGGTTCAGGGAACAATAAAAAAATAATATTTTTGGAGGCTGCTAAACCAGCCTCTACCCTTTAAAGATGGAAAATATTTTATTAAAAATTGATAATATCACAAAAAAATTTGGATCTTTTTACGCAAACAAAGATATCTCTTTTACTGTTAGAAAAGGTGAGATTCTTACCATATTAGGAGAAAATGGAGCTGGTAAAAGCACTTTAATGAATATAATTACTGGCTTTTATCGTCAGGATAGTGGTACAATAACAATAAATGGGGAAAAGGTACTGTATAAAAGTCCAAGGGATGCTATGCAATATGGTATCGGAATGGTTCATCAACACTTCATGCTTGTAAAAAACCACACTGTATTTGAAAATCTTTATGTTTCATTAAAAGAAAAAAAATTTCTAATAAATAAAGATATATACAAAGATATTTTTGGTAAAATATTTCAAGAATTTAACTTGAATATAGATATGGATGCACCTTTATGGAAACTCTCCATAGGTGAACAACAGTGGATAGAGATAGTAAAACTGTTGATAAATGATTGTAACTTGCTAATACTTGATGAACCAACTACACTTCTTACACCTCAAGAGACTGTTTTCCTTTTTAATTTTTTAAAAAAGTTGCAGGAGAAAGGTAAATCTATTATTTTTATATCACATAAAATAAAAGAGGTAATGGAACTATCTGATAGAATAACGATACTGAAGAAAGGGGAATTTGTAGGGACCCTTAATAAAAATGAGTTTAATGAAGACACAATATCAACTCTTATGGTTGGATCTACGATAAAGAAAAGATTTGACAAAAAAAGCCATGCAAGTGATGATATTTTATTAGAACTAATTGATATCTTTGCCAGAAATGATAAAGGTTTATCAGACCTGGTTAATTTTAATTTAAATCTAAGAAAAGCTGAAATACTTGGTATAGCTGGTATTTCTGGTAATGGACAAAAAGCCCTTGCAGAAGTATTGACAGGTTTAAAGGATCCTACATCAGGTTCTATAATATTGGACAAAAAAGATGTTACAAATGGCAATACAAGGCAGAAATATATACATGGCATTGCCCATATACCGGAAGACAGAAAGGCTATGGGTATAGCTCCTGATCTATCTGTAGAGGAAAATCTGATACTGAAAAACTTCAAAGATAAAAAGTTTGGTAGATTTATCTTAAATAAAAAGAATCTACATCAATATGCAAATAATCTAATAGAAAAGTTTAATATACAATATGGTCTAAAAAAAGCACCTGTGAGATTACTGTCTGGAGGTAATATTCAAAAGGTAATAATAGCAAGGGAATTAAGTTGTGAGCCAACAGTTCTGGTGGCGCTCTACCCTACCAGAGGTCTGGATGTAGGATCACAGGAATTCATACATGAAACAATTATGGAGCATAAAGCTAAAGGGATGAGTACAATATATATATCAGAGGATTTAGATGAACTTCTAAAGATATCAGATCGAATTGCTGTTATTTTTAGGGGTAAAAATATGGGGTATGTAGATCCAGAGAATACTGACAAGTTTATCATAGGTAAATTGATGGGGGGATTGACAGAAAGTGATTAAAATAGAAAAAAGGGATCTATCTTCTAATAATTTTGCAAAAGGTTTATATAAGCTTCTGTCATTCCTCATAGGTTTGGCAATGAGTACAGTTCTTTTAAAACTTTTGTCAGTAGATATTACACAATTCTTCATAGAGCTTTATCAGGATTCATTAGGTAGTAAATATGCTGTATCTGAAACCCTTCTAAAAGCAACACCCTTAATTATTTGCAGTATAGGGGTATCATTAGCTTTTAAAATGAAATTATGGAATATAGGTTCTGAAGGTCAGCTTTATATGGGGGCATTGGCATCAACAATAGTTGCCCTTTATATAGAAACTGATTCTTCCTTTATCATGTTATCCTCCATGATACTGGCGTCATTTCTATTAGGTGGTCTATGGAGTGGTTTTGCTGCAATTTTAAAATCAAAACTTAACGTAAACGAGATAATAGTTACACTACTAATGAACTATATCGCGATACTGCTTGTAGATTATCTTGTTTATGGACCATTAAAAGATCCAGCAGGATTTAATTTCCCATATACAAAGCAATTTCCTGATGTGGCATTGCTAAGTACCTTTTTTAATACAAGATTGCACTATGGAGTAATTATTGCTGTAATTCTCTTAGTAATTTACTATATTATTATAGAAAAATCTATCTGGGGATATGAAATCAGAGTAATAGGGAGTAACCCCAATGCAGCTAAATATTCAGGCATAAATATAGATATAAATATATTCATGGTCATGTTCCTTAGTGGAGGAATTAGTGCTTTAGCTGGATTTTCAGAGGTTTCAGGTGTGATACATAGGTTACAGCACTCAATTTCACCCGGTTATGGATATACTGCAATAATCATAGCCTGGTTATCAAACCAAAATTATTTAGGTATACTTTTTTCATCGATATTTATGGCAATTTTATTTATAGCAGGTGATACTCTTCAGCTAAATTATCAACTTCCAATATCTCTGGTAAATGCTTTTCAGGGTATAATACTTTTTATGCTTTTAATTTCTGATTTTTTTATGAACCACAAAATATCTATCAAGTGGAGAAAAAATGATTGAAATAATAATCGATACTACGATTAGAGCAGGTACACCTATATTCTTTGCTACTCTTGGTGCAATCTTAATGGAAAAGAGTGGAATAATTAACCTTGGAATAGAAGGTCTAATGCTCATAGGTGCTCTTTCTGGCTTCTTTTTTACATACAGTTCGGGGAATCCTTATATCGGATTTTTGATGGCAGCAATTGTGACTTCACTGGTAGGAACAATACATGGAGTATTGACAATATATCTAAGGGGGAATCAGATAGTTAGCGGCTTAGCATTGACAATGTTTGGGACAGGTGTTACTGCCCTTTTTGGTAAAAATATGGTTGGAGAAACTATTATAGGTTTAGATAGGATGCCAGTAATATTTTTAAAATCTATCCCATACCTGGGGGTACTATTTAAACAGGATATTATTGTATATTTTAGCATAGTTTTGCTCATTCTAATACACCTATTTCTTCATAAAACTTCTGTAGGCTTAAACCTTAGAACTGTTGGAGAGAATCCATATGCAGCAGACAATGCAGGTATCAATGTAAACATGTATCGATTTATTACTGTATTTATATCATCTGGCATAGTTGGAATTGGAGGTGCCTATTTATCAGTATCCTACACTCCATTGTGGATAGAAAATATGACTGCTGGTCGGGGCTGGATAGCTGTTGCGCTTGTGATTTTTTCATCATGGGATGTTAGAAAAGCTCTTTTAGGGTCATATCTCTTTGGTGGTATAGCTGCCAATCAACTTAGATTGCAAGCAATTGGAACAAATATCTCAGTTCAACTCCTACAGATGCTACCCTATATATTTACAATTATAGTCTTGATATTATCATCATTCAGAGGGGAAAAAAATAGTTCATCGCAGCCAGAATCCCTTGGATTACCCTATGACCGTGAGGATAGAATATAGTGAAAAGTAGAGATCTATTATTAGAATATATAAAAAAATATGGCAGCGTAAAAGGTTATAAGGTTAATGTGGAATATTTTTTAAACCACAGGGTAGATCCATCGTTATTGGAAACTATAACAGATGATTTTCTGCTCATAATTAATAATATGGAATTTGACAAGATAATGACAGCTGAATCAAGCGGAATAGCTCTGGCAACATCTATATCACTAAAAACTGGTAAACCATTTGTTTACCTCAAAAAGAAAAAACCTTCTACAATGGATGATCACTTTAGTGTAGAAAGTTTTTCTTTTACCAAAAATGAAACGATAAAACTATTTTTATCAAAATCATGCATAAACAGAAATGAAAAAATTATTTTTGTAGATGATTTTTTTGCAAATGGTAACACATTTAATGCTGTAAACAGATTAAAAGATGTTGCAGGATTTCAGCTGGTGGGATATTTTGTTGTAATAAATAAATCATTACATAAAAATATATTTTCAATCTTGAATAAAAATGATATGGAAACTATTTTAAATGAAATTAAATGAAATTAAATCCAATCTGCAAATCAAGATAACATTACTAATATTCATATTACTGATTTCGATCTCTTTAATCATTTCAACATACCTGAGATTTTCAGCAGAATCAAGAGCCAAAAATATAGCAATAACCTATGCCAATGGGATATCAAAGATAATAGATTCGTCCCTTGAGTATTATATGCAGCAAGGTCATAAGAATGAAATATCTAATCTTATACATCAGTTATCTATGAACAATAATAATATATTAGGTATACATATCTTTAATAACAATAAGAAACTTGCCTGTCTGAATTATAAAGAAAGTTTTAAAAAATTCAGAGAAGAATATATGGAAAAGATAGTTTCAGAAATGGAGTATAAGCAAACATATAAAGTCATCAAAACCAAACATGCAAATTTTCTCGCGTATTTTTCACCCTATGAAAACAAAAATAATTGTCAGAGATGTCACGATGAAAAAGGTTTAATTGGAGTATTAAATATTAATATAGATATGGAAAAAATATATTTGAGTATAATGGATCAGGCAAATAAAACATTATTTGTACTCTTCCTATCCACTATATTTATATCAATTTTATTGTCATTGTTAATAAATATCCTTATAATAAAACCACTTAGATTAATTGAAAAGGCTATGGGGGAATTAGTCAATAACAACCTTGATGTCAAGGTCAACATTAAGTCTGGAGATGAATTTGAGAAACTTGGTAATGATTTTAATAATATGGTCCGATCCCTTGAAAATGCCAATAAATCCATTGATAACATGCACAAAAGCATAATACATTCCGATAGACTTATGACAATAGGAAAACTTACCGCATCCATAAGCCACGAAATAAAAAATCCTCTGAATTCAATTATGATAACATCAGACATTTTACTTGAACACTGTAAACAAAAAAATGAAAATGATAGGTTAAAAAAGTTTTTAGAATCAATAATAGAAGATGCACAAAGAATAAGGGAGATCATAGATCAAACATTAAATTTCTCAAGATATGAAACAGAAAAAAATGAGATAATAAAAGTTAGAGAACTGATAAAAATAATTTCTATCTATTCTAAAAGAATACTCTTTTATAAAACAAATATAAAATTTATGATAGCTGACGAACTAACTGAAGATATTTCAATTAAGGGGAATAAAACAAATATAGAACAGATGCTGATAAATATACTTAAAAACTCTGTAGAGAGTATCCCGGCAAATAAAAAAGGTGAGATATATATGCATTTATCAAATGATGATAAATTTGTTAAGTTTAAGATCTCAGACAATGGAATCGGAATAAGTAAAGAAAAGTTAGAGTTGATTTTTCAAGAATTTTACTCTACAAAAACAAACGGCACAGGACTTGGTCTGTCAATAGTGAAAGAGATTGTGGAACATCATAATGGAAAAATAGATCTGGAGTCAGAAGAAAATAAAGGCACAACAGTGATAGTTGAGTTGCCCATTCATAGAGGAGAAGATGCCTGATATAAAAAAAATTTCCGTTGTTTTACCCGTTTATAATGAAGAAGGTAATATTGAAAGCTTATACAGAGAGATAACAAAGGTTATTGAACAATTGGGGTATGATTATGAGATTTTATTTATTGATGACTGCAGTAAAGATACAAGTCTTGATATAATCAAACAGATACATAAAAATGATCCCCATGTAAAATATATCTCCTTTGAAAAGAATTCTGGGCAATCTGCCGCTCTTTATGTAGGATTCCAAAATGCGTCAGGAGACACAATAATTACCCTTGATGCTGACCTACAAAACGATCCAAACGACATACCTATGATGCTTGAATATTATAAAGAATACGATATTGTTAATGGTTGGAGAAAAAATAGGCAGGACACTTTATCTAAAAAAATTGCCAGTAAGATAGGAAATGGTATTAGAAATTGGTTTACAAAGGAGACAATAAAAGATACAGGTTGTGCTCTAAAGATTATGAATGCCGAAATTTTAAAAAAAGTTAAAGGTTTTAAGGGGTTCCATAGATTTATACCAACTTTAATGAGGCTTGAGGGGGCAAAGGTAGTTGAAGTACCTGTAAATCATAGGAATAGATTTAGTGGGGTATCAAAATACAACAATATAAAAAGAGGTATAAATGGTCTATATGATCTTATTGGGGTAAGATGGACAATCTCAAGACATATAAAACCGATAATAAAGGAGAAAAAAATTGAAAACTGAATGGTGGCTTCTTGCAATAGGTTTTCTGGGACAGGGTATGTTTTTTATGAGGTTTTTTGTTCAGTGGATATATTCTGAAAAACAGAAAAAGAGTGTTATCCCTCAATCTTTTTGGTATTTTAGTATAGGTGGCAGCATATGTTTGCTTATCTATGCAATCTTGAGGAGGGATATTGTATTTACAATAGGGCAAACAACCGGTTTTATAATATATTTTAGAAATCTTTACTTCATAAAAAGGGAAAAGAAAGGTATTTGATGGAAGCAAGTAAACAAAGGGTAGTATACTTCATAATATTCTTTGCCATATCAATCTCCATTACAAACCAGTTT
>JAIWOA010000121.1 GCA_020217115.1 Calditerrivibrio sp.
ATTATAAGGTCATCAAGACATATTGAAAAGCCTGCCCTTGCTGAATATTTAAATCCTAAATCCTTGAGGTTATCAAGGAATTTTGAAGTGGCATAGTTACCCTTTTTATTGTAAATTTCCTCAACTAACTTTGTAATCTTTTTCTTTTCCAATACATCATTTATTACATCAAATGGCATCCCTTCAGGTAGAATAGTTGAAAGAATAACCCTACCGGTAGTAGTATCGTATAGCTTCCCATCTATCCTCACTTTGATAAAAGCATTTATATCAACCACTTCCTGATCAAAAGCAATAATAGTCTCCTCTGGAGACCCAAAAATCATACCCTCACCTTTAGCATTTTTTATACCTCTGCTAAGGTAATATATACCAAGAACCATATCTTGAGTAGGAACTGCAAGTGGTTTGCCACTCGCTGGAGATAAAATATTGTATGGAGCAAGCATTAAAACCTTTGCTTCAATTTGCGCATCTATAGACAAAGGAACATGAACTGCCATCTGGTCACCATCGAAATCTGCGTTAAAAGCGGGACAAACAAGTGGGTGTAGCTGTATAGCCTTACCTTCAACTAATACAGGTTCAAAAGCCTGAATACCAAGTCTATGAAGCGTAGGAGCCCTGTTTAACATAACAGGGTGCTCTTTTATAACCTCTTCCAGAACATCCCAAACCTCTTCCCTCTGCTCCTCTACCATCTTCTTAGCCTGCTTAATAGTTAGTGCAAGTCCCTTCTCTTTTTCCAATTTGTAGTATATGAATGGCTTAAATAATTCAAGGGCCATCAATTTGGGAATACCACACTGATGCATCTTTAGATGTGGACCAGCAACGATGACTGAACGACCTGAATAATCAACCCTTTTACCCAGAAGGTTTTGTCTGAATCTACCCTGCTTACCCTTTATCATATCACTAAGGGATTTTAGAGGTCTTTTATTAGATCCTCTTATGACTCTTCCCCTTCTACCATTGTCAAAAAGTGCATCAACAGACTCTTGAAGCATTCTCTTCTCATTTCGGATAATTATCTCTGGGGCATTAAGCTCTATAAGTCTTTTTAACCTATTATTTCTGTTTATAACCCTTCTATAAAGATCATTTAAATCTGATGTGGCAAACCTTCCACCATCAAGGGGAACGAGTGGCCTAAGTTCTGGTGGAATTACAGGAATGACATCCATAACCATCCACTCAGGTTTGTTACCACTTTTCCTGAAAGCTTCCATTATTTTTAATCTTTTAGCAATTTTAAGTCTTTTTTGCTCACTGTTAGACTCTCTAAGTTCGGTTTTAAGCTCTGGAATTGAAATATCCAGATCTATTTTATGCAAAAGATCCTTTATCGCTTCAGCACCCATTTTGGCAACTATGGCATTAGCACCATACTTTTCGACAATCTGCCTATATCTTTCTTCACTTATTACCTCATTTTCAGCCACATCTTTGACATTTTTAGGATCAATGACCACATAAGATTCAAAATAAACAATCCTTTCAATATCTTTTACACTCATATCTAACATTGTCCCTATCCTGCTTGGTGCACTCTTAAAAAACCAGATATGAACAACAGGTGTTGCAAGATCAATATGCCCCATTCTTTCTCTTCGAACTTTTGACTGAATAACCTCTACACCACACTTTTCACAAACAATTCCCCTATGTTTCATCCTCTTATATTTACCGCACAAACATTCCCAGTCCTTTACAGGACCAAATATTTTAGCACAAAAAAGTCCATCCCTCTCAGGTTTAAAGGTTCTGTAATTTATAGTCTCAGGCTTTGTAACTTCTCCATGGGACCATGACCTGATCTTTTCTGGGGATGCTATCCTTATCTTTATTGCATCAAAAAAAGTCGGGCTTTTTTCCTGTGATATATTTTCTTTAGCCATATATTCTTAGCCCTCCACTAATTATTCTCATTCTCATTTTTAGATATATCTTCTTTCTTTAAAAGTTCAACATCAAGCCCAAGGCCCTGCATCTCTTTTATCAAAACATGGAACGATTCAGGCATACTTGGCTTAAAACTGAAGTTTCCATTAACTATCGATTCATAAACTTTTGTTCTTCCCTCAACATCATCAGATTTAACAGTAAGCATCTCCTGAAGTATATTAGATGCACCATAAGCTTCAAGAGCCCAAACCTCCATCTCTCCAAGTCTCTGACCACCAAACTGTGCTTTACCACCAAGTGGCTGTTGAGTAACAAGAGAGTATGGACCGGTGGATCTTGCGTGCATTTTTGTCTCCACAAGGTGATGAAGTTTCATCATATACATGACACCTACAGTTACTTCCTGCTCAAAACGCTCTCCAGTCCTACCATCATACAAGACAGTTTGACCATCTGGTTGGAATCCAGCTTTTACAAGAAGCTCCTTAATATCTGACTCTTTTGCACCATCAAAAACTGGAGTGGCTACATATAATCCAAGAGCCTTTGCCGCCCAGCCTAAATGAGTTTCAAGAACTTGACCAACGTTCATCCTTGATGGAACGCCAAGAGGGTTTAAAACTATTTCAACAGGTACGCCATTTGGCAAATAAGGCATATCCTGCTCTGGCAATATCCTGGAAATGACACCTTTGTTACCATGTCTACCAGCCATTTTATCACCAACCATCAGCTTTCTTTTAACAGCAACATAAACTCTCACAGATTTAAGAACACCTGCTGGCAGCTCGTCCCCTTTCTCAATTTTTGATTTTTTATCTTTAAATTTTTCCTCAATCTGTTTGAGTTTTGAAAAATATATATTGTTTATGCTGGAAATTTCTGTATCGATAATCTCTTTATTCTCTACTGGCAAACCGATAAGAGTGGAGTAATCAAGTTTTTTTAACATTTCAAATGACAATTCATCACCCTTTTTAAGGCTCAACGTGTCTAAATTTACAGCTTTAGAAACTTTTCTACCCTCCAGCAGTTTTATGATAGATTGCTTTCTCGTTTCATCAAGAGCAAGCATCTCTACCTTATAATTCCTCTGGATTTCCGCTAATTCATTTTTTTCAATTTTAACAGTTCTATTATCTTTTTCAACGCCTCGCCTTGTCATTGTTACAACGTCAATTACAACCCCAGACATACCAGGAGGAAGCCTTAAAGAAGCATCCTTAACATCTCCAGCTTTTTCACCAAATATTGCCCTCAAAAGCTTCTCTTCTGGAGTAGTTTGTGATTCTCCCTTAGGGGTAACTTTCCCTACAAGTATATCACCCTCTTTTACTTTAGCACCTATCCTTATAATACCACTTTCATCAATATCTTTGAGCGCTTCTTCACTTACATTAGGGATATCCCTCGTAATCTCTTCAGGCCCAAGCTTTGTATCCCTTGCATCTATCTCAAATTCTTCGATATGTATTGAAGTATAAGCATCCTCTTTGACAAGTTTTTGTGAAACAAGTATTGAATCTTCATAATTATAACCCATCCAGGGCATGAAAGCTACAACAACATTTCTCCCAAGGGCAATATCTCCCCTATCAGTAGCTGGACCATCAGCGATAATATCATTTTTCTTGACTATATCACCTTTTCTTACAAGAGGCTTATAATTAATACATGTATCCTGGTTTGTTCTTCTGTACTTATCAAGTTCATATACATCTATACCAAACTTATCTCCCTCATTATACCCTATAATGATCCTTCTCGAATCGATGTAATGAACAATACCATCCCTTTTTGCAGTAATAACTGCTCCAGAATCTATAGCAACCTTTCTCTCAAGACCTGTACCTACTATAGGAGCATCAGTTCTGACAAGAGGTACCCCTTGACGTTGCATGTTAGATCCCATCAATGCTCTGTTTGCATCATCATGCTCAAGGAATGGGATAAGAGCAGTGGAAATAGAAACCATCTGATTAGGGGCAACGTCTATATATTGTATATCGCTTGAATTTACAGTTATTACCTCACCTTTATAGCGAGCAATAACATGTTCGTCTAAAAATTTGCCATCTTTGTCAAGTTTTGCATTTGCTTCAGCAATATAGAAATCTTCCTCTTCAATTGCAGACATATAGACAACTTCATCTGTAACCCTATTATCCACAACCTTTCTATACGGAGTTTCTATAAAACCGTACTCATTAACCCTTGCATATGTAGTAAGCGAAGTTATCAATCCAATGTTTGGACCTTCAGGTGTTTCAATAGGACATAATCTACCATAGTGTGAGGTGTGAACATCTCGAACTTCAAAACCTGCTCTATCCCTGTTAAGACCTCCAGGTCCCAAAGCAGAAAGCCTTCTTTTGTGTGTAATTTCACTCAAAGGATTTGTCTGATCCATAAACTGTGACAATTGATAGCTTCCAAAAAATTCCTTTATTGAAGATGATAAAGGTTTAGCATTTAAAAGATCCTGTGGAGAAAGATCCTTTGTGTCCTGGATACTCATACGCTCTTTTACAGTCTTTTCCATTCTGACCATACCTATTCTGATATGGTTCTGTAACTGTTCACCAACAGCTTTTATCCTTCTATGACCAAGGTGATCAATATCATCAACCCTTTCTTCCCCCAATCTGATATCATTAAGCACCCTGATGGTTTCAACAATATCCTCGTTGGTAAGAGTAGTAAGATCAAGTGGTTTATTAATCTTTAGCCTTTTATTTATTTTAAGTCGCCCCACCCTTGATAAGTCATATCTTTTATCATTGAAAAATAGATTTTCAAAATATGTGCTCGCAGTTTCAACTGTGGCAGGTTCTCCTGGTCTCATCTTTTTATAAATTTCGATGAGAGCCTCTTCCTTAGATGAAATCTTGTCTGCTTCCAACATATCCCTTATAGCACTGTCACTGCCAGCTTTGTCAACCAATAATACTTTAAACTCTTCAATACCATTTTCTCTCAATTTATCTAATATCTCTTCTGAAACCTTTGTGTTAGTTTTAACTATCACTTCACCATGTTCAGTAGCAATATCTTCAGCAAAGAATGTATCTGCAATATCCTCATATTGTATATCCATTTTAGATATACCAAGCTTTATAAGTTTTCTAATAATTGCCTTAGAAAACTTATGCCCAGCTTTGTAGACTAATTCACCATTTGAATCTCTTATATCCAAACTACTTCTTCTTCCGATAAGATCCTCTGGATTGAAATACCTTTCATAGTTGAGACCTTTAAATCTAATTGTTTCATTTTTATAAAAAGTAGACAAAATAGCTTGCTGATCAAGACCAAGTGCCTTGAGTAAAACAGTTGCAAGTATTTTTCTTTTTTTATCTATTCTAACATATATAAAGTTTTTTGTATCAAACTCAAAATCTATCCATGAACCTCTGTAAGGAATAATTCTCGCCCCAAACAAGTGTTTTTCAACAACACTCTTACCAGCAGTTAAGTCCTCAAAAAATATCCCTGGAGACCTATGCAATTGACTGACAATAACCCTTTCTACACCATTTATTATAAATGTAGCTCTATCAGTCATTAAAGGGACATCGCAAAGATAAACATCAGCTTCCTTAGCAGAAGAAACTACTTTCTCTGAACCATCTTCACTATTTTCATAACAAACCAGCCTAACTTTAACTTTAAGAGGTGCAGCATAGGAGGTCTTTCTTATTATTGATTCCCTTGCATCATATTTAGGTTTCTCTATGGAATAGCTTACATATTCTAAAACTGATGTTTCATTAAAATCGGTAATAGGGAACACTTCCCTGAAAACCTGTTCAATACCCTTATTCTTTCTCTCCTCAGCAGGAACATCAAGCTGAAGGAATTCTAAATAGGAATCCTTTTGAACTTCAACAAGGTCTGGCATTTCCAGAACTTTTTTTATTTTCGAAAAATTTAATCTTTGGATGGAATTGGTAGATATAGTCATTTCTCCACCTATAGGTTTTTTATGTTATTTTATTTCAAATGCTAAAAAAGGAGGCACTAAGCCTCCCTAAAACTTTAATTTTAAAATTACTTAATTTCAACAGATGCACCAGCTTCAACAAGTGCAGCTTTAATTTTCTCAGCTTCCTCTTTTTTAATACCTTCTTTAACAGGTTTTGGTGCTTCATCAACCAAAGCCTTAGCCTCTTTAAGACCAAGTCCAGTAATCTCCCTAACAACCTTGATAACCTGAACCTTTTGAGCACCACCACTTGTAAGTATTACATCAAACTCAGTTTTCTCTGCTGGAGCTTCAGCAGCAGCTGCTGCTGCAGGAGCTGCCATCATAGCAACAGGAGCGGCAGCAGACACACCAAACTTCTCCTCAAGTTCTTTTACAAAATTTGCAAGTTCAATTACTGTCATATTTTCGATAAATTCAATTACTTGTTCTTTAGTTACAGACATCTAAGTCCTCCATTATTCATTATTATTATTTTTCTTATCTTTTAGTGCATTAAGCACATTTAAGAAGCCCCTTGGAATATTCGCAAGAAGTGATACAAAATTCTTCACAGGAGCATTCATAGAGCCAAGCATTCTTGCCAAAAGTTCTTCCCTCGATGGGAGATCTGCCAGTGCGATTACATCTTCCTTTGAAAGCCTTGATCCTTCAAAATATCCAGATCTTATTTCAAACTTTTTGTAATCTTTAGCAAATTTTTTAAGCAGTTTAGCTACTTCGGTAGGTTCGCCAAAAACGATTGTGCATGCGGTCTGTTCCTTTAAATCTCCATCAAGAGCACTAATCTCATTTTCATTGAGTGCAATCTTTAAAAGTCTATTTTTAACTACTCTAAAATCGTTGCCCGTCGATTTTATAGCAGAACGAATAGCTGTCAACTCAGGAAATGTACATCCTTTGTAGTCAGCTAGAAAAATTGCAGTAGATTTACCAATCTTGGCCTTCAATCCATCCACTAACAGATGTTTATCACTTCTTTTCAAATTTTCCTCCTGAATTCCGGCCTATCTATCAAATAACCGATTTCCGCAGGATTTATGCAAGAGCGACCTGCTTCTTCAACCAGAATTGCGTTCTTTATCTTATATTTCTGTTAAAAGCTTCTGCTGATCCACTTTTATACCAGGCCCCATAGTGGTAGATACAGCAATACCCTTCACATATTGACCCTTAGCAGATGCAGGTTTAGCCTTAATAAGTGTTTCGAGGAGAGCTTTAAAATTAGCCTCAAGTTTTTCGACATCGAAACTCTTTTTACCTACCGGAGCATGAATTATTCCGGCCTTATCCACTCTAAACTCAATCATACCAGCTTTCAGATTCTTTACAACATCCTTAACATTAGTTGTTACCGTTCCAACCTTAGGGTTGGGCATTAACCCTCTAGGTCCTAAAATTTTACCAAGCTTACCAACCGCACCCATCATATCAGGGGTTGCTACTACCTTATCAAACTCAAGCCATCCACCCTGAATCTTTTTGACCAATTCATCATCACCTACGAAGTCTGCGCCTGCTTCCTCTGCTTCCTTAGCCTTTTCACCTTTGGCAAAAACAAGAACTCTAACCTGCCTTCCTGTTCCATGTGGAAGTGTTACTGAGCCTCTTACCATCTGGTCTGCATGTCTTGGGTCAACACCAAGCCTAATAGCAGCATCAACACTCTCGTCAAAATTAGCAAATGCTATTTCCTTTGCCAGCTTCAAAGCATCTTTGAGGTCATAATACTTTATTCTATCAACTTGCTCTAAAGATTTTTTATATTTTTTACTAACCTTAGCCATCTTCACCCACCTCTACGACTCTACTTCTACGCCCATACTTCTTGCAGAACCTGCAACAATCTTCATTGCAGTCTCAATATCTTTGGTATTGAGGTCTGGGAGCTTTACTTCAGCAACTCTTTTCACCTGTTCTTTTGTAAGTTTCCCTACCTTTTTAGCTTTTGGGTTGTCAGAGCCACTTTCAATTTTAAGTTCCTTCTTTATTAACTGAGTCACAGGTGGAGTCTTTGTAACAAATGTAAAACTTCTATCCTCGTACACAGTTATAATAACAGGGACTATAAAATCCCCCATATTTTGTGTAGCAGCATTGAATGTTTTACAAAATTCCATTATATTTACACCCCTCTGTCCTAATGCTGGACCAACTGGTGGTGATGGGTTTGCTTTTCCGGCAGGGATCTGCAATTTAACCTGCCCCATTACTTTCTTAGCCATATATATCCTCCAAAAATTCTATCCAACTCTTTTAATTTGTAAAAAATCTAAATCTATAGGAGTTTGTCTCCCAAAAATACTTACAATAACCTTTACTTTTTCTTTCTCAGAGTTTACATCATCAACAACACCTGTAAAACCTTGAAAGGGGCCATCTGTAACTTCTACAACATCTCCCTTTATATACTTAAGTGCTATCCTTGGAGCTTCAGATTTAGCAAGGTCTATCATAGCCTTAACATCATGTTCTGGTATTGGAACGGGATTAATCCCACCAACAAACCCTGTAACCTTAGGTATCGACTTAACCTTATGCCAATTTTCTGTACTCATCTCCATATTTACAAGTATATACCCGGGGAAGGTACTTCTTTTACTAATCTTTTTCGTACCCTTTACAAGCTCTACGACATTCTCTGTAGGGATAAGAATGTCACCAAAAGAATCGTAAAGATTCTCATTTTTAATTCTTTCTTCAAGTAACTTCTTTACCCTTTTTTCAAATCCTGAGTACGTGTGGACAACATACCATTGTTTAGCCATAATTTTACCCTACAATAAATTCTATAATTTTAGAAAGAGCAACGTCAACAACGCCAAGAAAAACAGCCATTACAAGAACAAATATGATAACTACAGTAGTAGTACCAACAGTTTCATCCCTTGATGGCCACACAATTTTCTTTAACTCTTCTTTAACTTCTTTAAAAAAGTTTATATATTTTTCCACAACATACCTCTTATAATGGCAGGCCAAGAGGGATTTGAACCCCCAACCCCCGGTTTTGGAGACCGGTGCTCTGCCAATTGAGCTATTGGCCTAAAATTTATTTCCTACTTGGTCTCTTTATGCAAAGTGTGTTTTCTATCAAACTTACAATACTTTTTAAGTTCAATCTTACCAGTAGTCGTTTTTTTATTTTTGGTCGTTGTGTAGTTCCTATTTTTACACTCTGTGCAAGCAAGAATAACGATCTCTCTCATTTTACCCTCTATTACTCAATTATCTCAGTAACGACACCAGCACCTACTGTTCTACCACCCTCACGAATAGCAAATCTCAATCCCTGCT
>JAIWOA010000122.1 GCA_020217115.1 Calditerrivibrio sp.
ATGAGAACAGTTCCGTACCTTGTGTACCTTGTTATTTTGGCTCTACCATCTCCACCCTGCTTTTTAAGCTCAGCAAGGTATGGTGAAACAACGGCTAAAAGCTCCATTATAATCGATGCAGAGATATATGGCATAACACCAAGGCCACAAACGGTTAGTCTACTGAGAGCCCCTCCTGTAAACATATCAAAAAAACCAAGGATATTCCCCGATTGTCTTGCAAAAAACTCCGTCAAAGCTACAGAGTTAATTCCAGGAGTAGGTATATGAGTACCGATTCTATAAACTACAAGAAGGAAAAGAGTAAACAATACCCTTTTCCTCAATTCTGCTACAGAAAAAATCTCTTCTATTTTTTTAAACATTTATCTACCCCAAAATTTTAACTTCACCACCAACTTCTTTAATCTTCTTTTCAGCTGAAGATGAAATTTTGTGAACTTCCACAACAAGTTTTTTTGTAAGTTCACCAACTCCCAGAACCTTTATACCATCCTTGTTACCCTTTACCAAACCCTTTTCCACAAGGGTATCCCTGTTAACAATATCTCCATTATCATACTTATCTTCAAGTTGATAAAGATTTACTATTTCATAAACTACAGCAAAATTCTTATTATTAAAACCTCTTTTAGGTAATCTTCTGGTTAAAGGCATCTGTCCACCCTCAAATCCAGGCTTAGTTTGACCACCAGAACGAGCTTTTTGCCCTTTATGACCTTTTCCTGCTGTAGTACCAAGTCCACTACCTGAACCTCTACCAACTCTCTTTCTTGTTTTAGTGGCACCCGGAGCAGGTCTCAAATCATGCAATTTCATATATTACCCCTCTTTACGATATATTATTTCACTTATTTCTTTTCCCCTATAGGAAGCAACTTGATCAAGTGTCCTGATTTTCTTAAATCCATTAAAGACAGCCAGAACCATATTGTTAGGATTGCGGCTTCTAACAGATTTTGCAAGTATATCATGAACTCCGGCAAGCTCGAATAGAGATCTTGTTACCCCACCTGCAATAATACCTGTACCTGGAGCTGCAGGTTTCATAATAATTTCTGCTGCACCAAACTTACCAATAACTGCGTGTGGTATGGTACCCTTAGATATAGGAAGTTTAATAAGATTTTTTTTGGCACCCTCAAGAGCTTTCCTTATTGCATCTGGAACTTCTCTGGCTTTGCCGTATCCTATCCCAACACTACCATTTCTATCTCCAACGATAACCATTGCAGTAAACCTGAAAATCCTACCACCTTTGACAACCTTTGTAACTCTTCCTATATGGACAACTTTATCTTCTAACTGATTTACATTTGTATTCAAAGCGTCCTCCTTAAAAATCTAAGCCAGATTCTCTTGCTGAATCTGCCAATGCTTTTATTTTACCATGATAGATATAACCACCTCTATCAAAAACCACACTCTTATAACCCTTCTCAACAGATCTCTCTGCTATCAATTTACCAACTGCTTTACAAACCTCAATATTCAACCTACCACCAAACTGCTCCTTTAATCCCTTTTCAAGAGAACTTGCGGATGCGAGGGTATGACCAAGCTCATCATTTATAAGCTGTACATATATAAATCTATTACTCCTGAAAACAGCCAAACGAGGTCTATCAGCAGTACCAGATATTTTTTTTCTAATCCTTGCATGTCTATTTGTTCTTGAATCCTTTTTAGCAATCATAATTCCCTAACTCCTTAATTATTTTTTACCAGACTTACCAGCTTTTCTAAGTATGAACTCACCCTCATATCTGATACCCTTACCTTTGTAAGGTTCAGGAGATCTGAGACTCCTTAAATTTGCTGCGACCTGTCCTACTAACTGTTTATCAATGCCTCTAACACCAAATTTTGTCTGAGATTCAACAAAAAATTCTATCCCCTCAGGAGCATCATAAACAACAGGGTGGGAATATCCTAAAGAAAAATCGAGTGCTTTGCCCTTTAAGGCAACCCTGTAACCTACACCGATAATTTCAAGTTTTTTCTCAAAACCTTTTGTTACACCTGTAACCATATTATTTACAATGGAACGGATAAGACCATGAAGCGATCTAACAGTTCTATGGTCACTTTTTCTTGTTATATTAAGCTGATTACCTTCAATTACTAAATCTATATCACTGGTCTTTTTGCAGGTTAAGACACCTTTTGGACCTTCTACCTTTATAATATCACCATCAACTGTAACTTTTACAGAATTTTCCAATACGATCGGCTTTCTACCTATTCTTGACATTTAATAACCCCAATTACCAAATTTTACACAGATATTCGCCACCGACCATCTCTTTTTTACACTGTTTAACAGTCTTGATACCAGAAGAAGTTGATACAATACCAGTACCCAAACCACCTAAAACAATATCAAGATTTTTAGATTTTACATAGATTCTTCTACCAGGTTTACTTATTTTTTCAGTTCCCCTGATAACAGACTCACCTGTTTCAGTATACTTCAGATATACAACAATATCTTTCTTGTTATTATCTGAGATTACTCTAAAATTTTTAATATATCCCTGATCTTTTAATATCTCAAGGATAGATTCCTTAAGTTTCGAATGCGGAACAACAACTTCTTGATGTTTAACACGCACAGCATTCATTATGCGTGCCAACAAATCTGCGATCGGATCAGTCATTACCTATTCCTCCTAAATTTTATTTGCCTTAATGGTAACCGATATCTCGCTATTACCAACTAGACTTCTTAACCCCAGGAATCAAGCCCTCGGAAGCCTGTTTTCTGAAGCACATTCTACACATATTAAATCTTCTCAAAAATGATCTTGGTCTGCCACAAATAGGGCATCTGTTGTATTCCCTTACTTTAAATTTTTTCTTTTTAAATGCACTATGATATTTAGCTGTAGTCGCCACTCATGCCTCCTATCGCTGAGCAAAAGGCATACCGAGAGCTTTTAAAAGTTCCCTTGCCTCTTCATCTGTATTAGCTGTAGTATTGATTATAATATCCATACCTCTTATCTTGTCTATTTTGTCATAATCTATCTCAGGGAAAATAATCTGCTCCTTTATTCCAAAAGCATAATTCCCTCTACCATCAAATGAGTTAGGGTTAACACCTGCAAAATCTCTAACCCTTGCAAGAGCTATATTCATAAGCCTGTTAAGAAAATGATAAGCCATATCTTTTCTCAAAGTAACCTTACAACCTATTGGCATACCCTCCCTTAGCTTGAAAGTAGCAATAGATTTCTTGGCCTTCGTAACTACAGGTTTCTGCCCAGTAATCAAACCCATATCATTTACAGCATGCTCAACAATTTTAGGATTTGATACAGCCTCGCCAAGCCTCATGTTAACCACAACTTTTTCTATTTTTGGCACCTGCATAACATTTTTGTATCCAAATTTTTTTATGAGGTATGGAACTACCTCTTTTTCATATTTCTCTTTTAAATCTGACATGGATAGCACCCCTAATCTTTATCTACGATTTCGCCACAAGACTTGCAAAATCTCTGTTTAGAACCATCTTGAAGGACTTTAATGCCAAGTCTAACACCCTTACCACATTTAGAGCATAAATACATGACATTGGATATATCTATCGGCATCTCCTTCTCTACAATTCCACCATCAGGATTTATCTGACTGGGCTTCATGTGTCTTTTAACAACATTAACACCTTCAGCGATAACCTTACCTTTATCTTTAACTATCCTAACTATCTTAGATTTCTTACCTTTATCCCTTCCGACAGTGACTATTATAGGATCTTCTTTCTTCAGCTTAAATTTTACCATTCTACCCTCCTATAACACTTCAGGAGCCATTGAAATTATCTTGAGGAACCCCTTTCCTCTAAGATCCCTGGCAACAGGTCCAAAAACCCTCGTTCCAATAGGTTCCATGTTTTTATTAAGAATCACAGCAGCATTGTCATCAAATCTTATATAAGTGCCATCTGCCCTTCTTTTCTCTTTTTTAGTCCTCACAATTACAGCTTTTACAACATCACCTTTTTTGACATTTCCATCAGGAATTGCATCTTTTACACTACAAACTATAATGTCACCAAGGCTACCATATTTCCTTTTAGAACCACCAAGAACCTTTATACACATAAGTTCCTTTGCACCAGAATTGTCGGCAGCTCTCAATCTACTCTGAACCTGTATCATATTATACTCCCATCGCTAATTAGTTAAGACCAACTGGTCTTTCGATGACTCTTACCACTCTCCAGCGTTTAGTTTTGCTGAGTGGTCTAGTCTCCATTATTTCAACGATGTCCCCAGCTTTACACTCATTCGCTTCATCGTGGGCAACATATTTTTTACCTTGCTTAACAAACTTGTGATACTTTGGATGCAACTTGAGGGTTTCAACCCTTACAACTACAGTTTTATCCATTTTATCGCTAACTACCTTACCCTTACGAACTTTTCTGACATTCCTTTCCATACTAACCCTCATTCTCTTTTTCTTTCAAGATAGTTTTTATACGAGCAATATCTCTTTTAGTCTTACTAACTTTGCTTGTATCTTCAAGATCAGCAGTAGAAAGTTTGAATTTCAATCTAAAAAGCTCCTCTTTAAGTTCTACTTCCTTTTTCTTAAGTTCGGAAGAAGTCATTTTTCTAAATTCAACAGCTTTCATTATGCTTCTCCTTCTACAGTTTCTGCAGATTCTTTTTTTATAAACTTACACTTAATAGGTAATTTGTGAGATGCAAGCCTAAAAGCTTCTTTTGCTAACTCCTCAGTAACACCTTTCAACTCGTAAAGAACTGTTCCCTCTTTTACACAAGCTACATAATATTCAACAGCACCTTTACCTTTACCCATCCTTGTTTCCGCTGGTCTTTTGGAAATAGGTTTGTGTGGAAATATTCTTATATAAAGGTTACCACCCCTTCTGATATATCTATTAATTGCAATCCTTGCAGCTTCTATCTGTCTGCTAGTCAGCTTACCCTTCTCTTGAGATTGTAAGCCATATTCACCAAAGGCAACAGTGTTACCACTCGTAGCCTTGCCTCTGATTCTCCCTTTAAACTGTTTTCTATATTTCATTCTACTGGGCATTAACATATTATTCTACCTCTGTAGCATTTTTGTTTTTTTCTTCCAAAGTTTCACCTTTGAAGACCCACACCTTGACACCAATAATTCCATAAGTAGTCATTGAATCTGCAACACCATAATCTATATCTGCCCTGAGTGTTTGAAGAGGAACTCTACCCTTTATATACCACTCAGTTCTTGCCATATCAGCACCAGCAAGTCTACCAGAACATGATACCCTTATACCCAATGCTCCAGATTTGAGAGCTTGAACAACAGCCTTTTTCATTGCCCTTCTGAAAGCAACCCTTCTCTCAATCTGAAGAGCTATATTTTCAGCAATAAGAGTAGCATCTATCTCAGGTTTTTTAACCTCTCTTATATTAATCTGAACATCTGCATTGGTAAAAGCTTTGAGATCTAATTTTAACTTATCTATCTCTGCACCTTTTTTACCGATAACAATACCCGGCCTGCTGGTATTGAGATTGACTCTCATCTTTTGACCCATTCTTTCTATATCTATTGAAGATATACCTGCCTGAGAAAGCTTTGACTTAAGATACTTTCTAATCTTTATATCTTCAGAGAGATTTCTTCTGTAATCTCTCTTGTTAGCATACCATATAGATTTCCAATTTTTATTTATACCTATCCTTAATCCCGTTGGATGTGCTTTCTGACCCACTAACCACCTCCGCTTATTCGCCCAAAACTATGGTTATATGACTCGTTCTTCTTTTTATCAAAGAAGCCCTACCATAGGCCCTTGGCATATATCTCTTATAAAATGGTCCACCGTCTATCTTAACCTCAACGAGCTTAAGGTCATTAACATTTCTGATAGACTTATTTTCCTCTGCATTTGCTACAGCAGATTTCAAAGTTTTATATATCTCTTGAGCCGCTTTCTTAGTTGTAAATTTCAAAACTGCCATTGCCTCATCAACATTTTTCCCTCTGACAATATCAGCAACCAATCTAGCTTTTCTTGGAGATACCCTAATATATCTGGCAACTGCCTTTGATATCATAACTTACTCCAATCTCTATCTTTTTACTTTTTTATCTTCTTTCTTATGCCCGCGGAAAGTTCTTGTTAAGGAGAATTCACCGAGCTTATGTCCGACCATGTTCTCAGTTACATAAACCGGAATAAACTTGTGTCCATTGTGAACAGCAAAAGTCATCCCTATCATATCTGGAATTATGGTACTTCTTCTTGACCAGGTTTTTATTACTTTTTTATCGCCAGTCTGCTTTGCAGAATCCACTTTTTTTAGCAGATGGTCATCTATAAATGGTCCTTTCTTTAAAGATCTAGGCACACTTTCCTCCTTTATTTCCTTTTAGTGACAATATACTTGTTAGAAGGCTTATTCTTCTTTCTGGTTTTGTAACCTTTAGTAGGCATACCCCATGGAGTAACAGGATGCCTGCCCCCCTTAGTTCTACCTTCACCACCACCGTGTGGGTGATCTACAGGGTTCATTGCTGTACCCCTTACCGTAGGTCTTATACCAAACCAGCGGGCCTTACCAGCTTTTCCTATCACTTCATTCTCATGATCGGGGTTACTAACTTGCCCAATTGTAGCCTTACACTCAGATTTAACAAGTCTTATTTCACCAGAAGGTAAACGAAGGTGACAATATTCCCCCTCTTTGGATAACAACTGAGCATA
The DNA here is from genome assembly GCA_020217115.1 of Calditerrivibrio sp. Taxonomy (GTDB): domain Bacteria; phylum Chrysiogenota; class Deferribacteres; order Deferribacterales; family Calditerrivibrionaceae; genus Calditerrivibrio. The sequence continues at coordinate 6,737 of JAIWOA010000122.1, forward strand.
TGTCCCAGCAGAACGAGCTAACTGCCCACCTTTGCCAGGTCTAAGTTCAACATTATGAACTACAGTACCAATAGGGATATTTTTGAGCTGCATTGAATTACCTATTTTAATATCAGCACCTTCTCCACTTTGAATAACATCTCCAACTTTTAAACCAAGTGGCGCAATGATATACCTCTTCTCTCCGTCAGCATAGTTAACAAGAGCAATTCTCGCACTTCTATATGGATCATATTCCAATGTACTGACCCTTGCTGGAACTGTCTCTTTATCTCTCTTAAAATCTATTATTCTATATAACCTTTTGTTACCACCACCTTGATGTCTTGTCGTAATTCTACCATGATTATTTCTACCACCTTTGTTAGGAATCCTTACAACTAAAGATTTCTCGGGGGTATCAGCAGTTATATCTGCATAATCATCATTTGCTCTAAATCTAACACCTGCAGATGTTGGTTTATATTTTCTTATACCCATCTTAACCCTCTCTTATACAAATTCCAGCTTTTGATCTTTATCAAGAACTACAATCGCTTTTTTCCAATCATCTCTTCTACCAATGATTGTTCCAAATCTCTTGGTTTTCCCCTTTACACTCATAGTTCTTACATCCAAAACCTTCACATTAAAAAGTTTTTCCACAGCTTCCTTGATCTGAATCTTATTTGCTCTTGCATCAACTTCAAAAAGGACATGGTTCTCCTTTTCTTTCAGATCTACAGCCTTTTCAGTAATAAGAGGTCTCTTTATTACATCATATATAGTCAACATTATGCAAGTACCTCCACTGCGTCTTTAGTTATTATGATGCCATCAGCATTTACAACATCATAAACATTAAGACCCCTAACATTCAGAAGGTTAACATTGGGAAGATTTCTGAAAGACCTCATAGTTTTTTCATCCAACTCTTTGTAAACTATAAGAACCTTTTTGTTAAGGTCTAAACCATTCAATAATTTGACAGCATCCTTAGTTTTACCACTGTCAACAACAACATTCTCGAGCACTTTTACTGCAGCATCATCAAATTTAGCCTTCACTGCAGATCTAAGAGCATTTTTCACCTTCTTTTTAGGCATAGAGTAGGAATAATCCCTTGGCAATGGTCCAAATATAACAGCACCACCTCTCCAGAGGGGAGATCTATTTGAACCTGCTCTTGCTCTTCCCGTCCCTTTCTGTTTCCAGGGTTTTCTTCCACCACCTTCAATAAGTGTCCTGTTGAGAGTTGAATGCGTACCAGCTCTTTTGCAGGCAAGTTGCATCTTCACAACCTCATGGATTAACCATGGTTTTACAGGGTAGGTCATAATATCGTCAGAAACTTCAACCTGCCCTACTTTTTCATTTTTTAAGTTCAATACATCGACCAAAGCCATAAATATCCTCTTATTTTTTCTTCGTTGTCTCTTTTATATAGACTATACTGTTATCATGACCAGGGATTGCACCTTTTATCAATAACAAATTTTTATCCTCAAAAACCTTTACCACTTCTAACTTTTGAACAGAAACGGTTTTTCCACCCATTCTACCTGGCATCCTTTTACCTTTAAGTGTTTCACCGGGCCACTCCCTCATACCTATTGAACCAGGAGCTCTGTGAAAATCAGAACCATGGGCAGCAGGACCACCTGCAAAACCATGTCTCTTAATTACACCCTGAAAACCTTTACCTATGCTCACACCTTGAACATCAACAATATCGCCTTCAGCAAAAACATTAACCCTTATCTCCTGACCTAATTGATACTCGTCAGCATTCTCTACTCTAAATTCCTTCAATGTTTTATAGGCATCAACGCCATGTTTTTTAAAATGGCCACCCATGGGTTTATTTATATGATTTGATTTCAATATTTTATCAAATCCAAGCTGAAGTGCATTATATCCATCTTTTTCTGTTGTTTTCTTTTGAGTTACCAGGCATGGCCCAGCTTGAACAACGGTAACAGGTATAACATTACCTTCAGAAGTAAAAATTTGCGTCATCCCAATTTTTCTACCTATCAACGCTTTTACCATTTTATCCTACCTTTATAATTTTATCTCAACATCTACTCCAGCAGAAAGCTCTAATTTCATAAGAGCATCTATAGTCTGTGGAGTATGTTCATAAATATCAACTAACCTTTTGTGAGTTCTTATTTCAAACTGTTCAAAAGAGGTTTTGTTGACGTGGGGCGACCTCAATACAGAATATTTTTCAATTCTTGTAGGGAGAGGAACGGGACCAACTACCTTGGCCCCTGTCATCTTTGCCGTCCTTACTATATCTTTTACCGATTTATCCAATATTTTGTGATCAAAGCTTTTCAGCTTTATTCTTATCTTTTGTCCTGTCATTTTACCCTCTATTACTCAATTATCTCAGTAACGACACCAGCACCTACTGTTCTACCACCCTCACGAATAGCAAATCTCAATCCCTGCT
>JAIWOA010000123.1 GCA_020217115.1 Calditerrivibrio sp.
AACACAAATAATATTAATGCAGCTGACAACATTTTGTATACCTTTTTTATTCCACTTTTATAATTGGAAACTTTGGGTAGATCTTTAACACTAAGGATCCCATGTATTACCTTTTCATTTTCAATTAATGATAAGGCTTCATTAAAAAAATCATCATCTTTTTTAACTTCTATAAGGAACTCCCCCTTTTCATCCAAAGAAAGTTCATCGTCTATATATTGGCTAATTAGATAATCTTTCATTTAAGCCCCCTTGAAAATTTCATTAATTTTCTTCCTTGCTCTATGAATCTTAACCTTTATGTTACTTACAGATATACCTGTCAATTTACTTATTTCATCATAACTCATATCATCTAAAACCACCATTGAAAAGATCTTTTTTTCGTCATCATCAAGCATAGAAAAAATTTTTGCAAGTTCTATAGAATTGTCCTTATTAACATTATAAGATCCATCAACCAACTCCAGATCAGTATGATTTTTCTTTCTATTATACTCATCGAAATAAAGATTTTTACCAATTTTGTATAGTAAATTTACAGAATAGTCCAGTTTATAAGATTTCAATAGCTTGTAATAAGACTCTTGAACTATATCCTTTGCAACATCCTCATCCCTTGAGAGTGACAGTATATAGTTATAAAAACCTTTCTTAGTTTTTTCAAAAAAAACTTCAAAACTATCCATGAAAATAGATATATCACAATAATTTTCAGTTTGAAAGAGGGGGTTTTGCCCCCCCTCAAACAATTTTTACTTCTGAGTTGCTCCAAAACCTGTACCATCTTTTGGCTGAGGTTGTGTTCCATCTCCAAAACCTTTACCAGTACCATCCTCAGTGTTAGCTTCTTGATTTTTAACCTTTTCTTGGTATTGATACCTGTTTTGATTGCTATTTTGGTAGGTATTCTGATTCATATTCTTGCTACCATAATCAGCTCCAGAATAAGAACCACCATATGATCCCCCACTTGAGCCACCTTTTCCTCCTGCAGATCCCCCTGCTGAAGATCCACCTTTACCACCGGAAGATGATCCCCCTTTTCCACCAGAACTACTACCAGATCCACCCTTTGCCATAACAGAGACTGAACCAACTACAAGGAACATTGCAACCAATAGAGCAGTAATTTTTTTCATAAACTTCCTCCTGTTTGTTTTGTTTGTCACACAGACAAACATACAACAGTTTTAGGATAAAAAAGGTTACAACATCTTTAAAAAAAATAATGAAAAAGGTAATCAATCCTCCCACGCTTTATATAGTAAATACCACTAAACTTCATTACATCTTTTATCTTATCTCTCATTTCAGGTTTGTAGCAATGTATTTTGCAATCTTTACACTTTGGTTTTGGATCCAGAGGACACTTTTCATCCCTTTTTAATGCATATTCAAGAAGTGCCCTGCAATCATGGCATAGAGACTTACCATCAGAGCCATGTTTAACCCTACAGTAGGCTACTATAAAGCTTTTTAAGAGTTTTGCATCTTTTTTAATACGCTTACTTTTATCCATATAAATCTTTAAATCAATAGTTTATACCAGCTGCTTTTATATGTTTTTTATCAAAGGCATGGCATGGTGTAACCCCGTAGGTCATTTTACATTTAGGACACTTTGACTCAAAGGTTTCCATGAGAAATTCTTCACCACAATTTTCACACTTGATATCAAATGCTGCGGGCATGTATTGTTCATTAAAACCCATCATTCTTAACTTATCCACAACCTGTTGACCATTTTCAAAACTTCCAGCGCATCCCTGATGCATATTTACCTCCTGATTGTATTTTATTATATAGACTCTAAGGTTTCACCCTGTCTTATCTTATTTCTAAGTTCTAATAGTTTATTGTCAAGTTCTTGCAAATAATCTAAATTACTTTTTTCCTTCTCTGTCACATCTATTACTTTGTGTATACCACCATTTTTTATAACTATTCTTCTATCTCCCATCAATGCAAGTATAGGATCATGGGTAGCCATCAAAACTATTTTTTCCTCTTTAATTAATAGTTCTAAAGCCTTTTTGCGATCGATTCCAGCATTCTCTATTTCATCTATAAGAACAATTGGAGATTTACTCAATATTGCAGTATCTGCTATCATAAGAGCCCTCGATTGACCACCGCTCAAAGATGTTATTGGAGTATCTGGCAGAAATTTTTCTCCTGCAAGTTTATTAGCTTCATTTATGATAATACTAACTTTCTCCTCTACACTTTCCACTAATCTACTCTCAGCATGCATTTTTATAAATTCTTCAACGGTGAGATCCATGACAAAATTCATATTTTGGGAAAGTTGGGCAACAAGCTTATGATCAATTGAAAATCTTCTCTTTTTATCGGGTAATTTACCATTAACAAGTATATGCCTTCTTGTAGGAGTATCTCCTTGGGCTATCCACTCAATATCTGCGAGTAATCTACTTTTACCAGAACCTGTGGGGCCAACAATAGATACCACTTCCCCCTTTTTTATACAAAGTTCGATATCCTCTTTTTCACCAAATTTATTGTATCCTCCCAATATAGTTATGTATTCAACATCACTATCTGCTTCAACACTACTCTCCATTGCAATCATGAATTGCAAAAACTGTTCCTTTAGAATTTCTATATTTATACCTTTATCCTCAAGAATATCTTCATCCAGTGAATTAAAATATGAAAAAAAACTTTTTTCATAGTCATCATCCCTTAAAACAAGCCCATAGGAATCGAGGAAATCGGCTATGTAGGGGAACTCATTCAAACCATTACCTATAATTAATTTTAAAAAATCTTTCATCCCTTATCTCCTCCAAAGTCCATTTTGCGGACATTACCCATCTGGTAAGATTCACCAATGCGAGTCTCACCCAGGCAGTATGAACATAGTGCTGCAGGCATAGAGAACCTCAGTTGCTTACCCTTTAATGTATCTATCCCCTCTGTATCTTCTAAAAGAGTTGCAAGTTCGAAGGCACCCTGACCAGTGATACCATTTACATTTATAATTGTAGCTTTCGGATTTACAATTTTTACCCTTGAAGCAAAAACTTCTCTCTCAGCCTGGGAAACTATATCCCCCTTCGTTATAACTACAATATCTGCAAATTTAAGCATAGGACCTATCTTTTTGGGTGTGTTTACGCCACTAAGGTTATCTATGACACAAACTGCAGTAATCCCTTTTATATGGGGAGAACATCTATTACAAAGTCCAGCACTTTCACTTATAAGTATATCCAGATTAAGATCAATACCCCATTCCACACATGCTTCAACATTGCTTACAAAAAAATGGTCTGGACACAAACCTCCAGAAAGCCCTTTTTTTACAGGAATCCCCTTAGCTTCATACAACTTATCATCATCCGTAACCAGACAATCAAATTTAACGACACCAGACTTATAACCTTTTTGTTTAAAGGATTCTATCACTTTAAGTATAACTGAAGTCTTCCCGGATGAAGGTGGTCCAGAGATAGTTATAAATTTCATATCAGATCCCCTCAGCAGCTTCTTCAAATACTTTATTAACTTCTGTTATAATTCCACCTATGTCATTACTGTATATAAAATCCCATCCAAGCCATTTAAATTTACCATTGGTAGGGACGATATTCTCAACATCTTTATTTAGTGATGGAAAAAGCCCCTTATGGGAAAGTACCTCACCCATTTCTTTACCTGCAATAAACTTACCTATCGGCTCAAGTATATCTCTCTTACTCCTCTTCACAAGCATAAATACAGGGGCTACTATCGCTCCATCTTCTGGCCAGATAACCTCCATTGAGCTGACATCCCTGATCATTTTTGTAAAAAAATATGGCATTATTGTTATTGCTGGTTTTTCTGCATTTTTCATATGAGCATTTTTAACCATTTGCGATGGATGCATAGATTTAAGAAGAGTCCCAGCAAGCTTTCTGATCCCTTCAAAACCATAATCTTTATATATGTTTAATAATATCCCATTAAAAAGATCAAAATCACCTACTGGCAGGGCAACTTTTTGCTTATATTCAATTTTTAATAGATCAGCCCAGCTTTTTGGAACTGGAAGATCCCCAAGCTCCTTTTTATTTACCATAAACACAGCAGCAACAACAGATATAATGGAATAATCTCCATGGGGATCTTTTATCTTAAGATCTGAAAAATTTTTATTTACCTCGTTATCTGTAACATCTACAAAAATTTTACTTTCCTTAAATTTGCCAATCGATTTTTTATCGAAAAAAGCTTCAAATCCAGCACTTATGAATATATCAGGGAGATCCTTTTCATCATCTATAGTCAATATATTCTCCTTTAAATAATCAAGACCTATTGATGCAGCTTCAAATTTGTAATCTATCTTAACCCCATTTGACTTTTCAAATTTTTCAAGGAAATCAGAAAACTTTTCCTGTAAAGGTATTCTGACAGGACATGGTAAAAGCCCAATAATCTTTAAGTCTGAAACCTTTTCCTCCTTTGTAAAAGTTTTATAATTCAACTCTTCATTAAGCTTGTCTTCAAGTAAACGGATATATGTTTGTACATCATAACCCTTTGTCTTAAGAGCAGTAGAGAGCTTCAAAAATTTTCCAGCTGTTTCCAGATTTTTTCTGTCTGAAAAATTTGGAAATCCATTGGCAGTAAAAACATCCAGTAAACCTGGGTAGGAATCGACAATATCAAAAACAGTCATGTCAGCCTTTATAACATTTTCTTTCATAATAACCTCCATATGTTGAAGAGAATATATACATTATTATTTAAAAATGAATTGACATTTATCAAAAAATAAGTTTTTTAGTTAATAAAATATCATTAAGGTAATCTTATGTATAAAAAATGTAGAAAATACTTAGATTTTGTGATAATGTTCTATTATGAAAGCTAACATTCTGATTATAGATGATGATAAAGCCCTCTGCTATAGTTTAACTCGGGTTCTTTCCATTGATTACAACGTAATTACTGCAAACAATTCCAGCGAAGCTTTTGAACTATTAGAAAAAAACAACTTTAGCATGATTCTGATAGATTATAAGCTGGGGGAAGAGAATGGGATCGATATACTAAAAAAAATAAAATCAGATTACAATATTCCAGCTGTAATGATGACAGCCTATGGAACAAACTCTACATTAATTGATGCAATAAAATCTGGAGCTGAAGATTTTATATTTAAACCTGTCGAAGCCCATGATCTAAAAAATATTATATCAAAATATATCAATCCATCTATTAATATCTGTGACAAAAGATCGACAAAAATACCTGCCAGCTTTGTAGAGGAAGCATTTATTGGCATTTCAAAACCTATAAAAGATCTTTTAAAGTTGGTTGCCAACGTATCAACGACAGATTCTCCAGTTTTAATAACAGGGGAAAGTGGCACAGGTAAGGAGCTAGTAGCAAATCTTATACAATCAAATAGCCAGAGAAGTTCCAGACCTTATGTTGTCATAAATTGTGCAGCCATACCATTTGAGCTTCTGGAAAGCGAACTTTTTGGCTACGAAAAAGGGGCATTCAGTGGAGCATTTAAATCAAAACCTGGTAAATTTGAGATGGCAGATACAGGTACCATATTTCTTGATGAAATAGGTGACTTACCATACAAACTTCAGTCTAAATTGTTAAGGGTTTTACAGGATGGAATAGTTGAAAAACTTGGTTCTGTGGCATCAAAAAAAGTTGATGTAAGGATCATCGCAGCAACAAATAGAGATCTTAATTCACTTGTATCAGACAATAAATTTAGACTTGACCTGTTTTATAGATTAAATGTAATAAATATTCACATACCACCCCTAAGGGAGAGAAAAGAGGATATCTCTCATCTATCATATTTTTTTATAAACAAGTATTCAAAAGAATTTAAAAAGAATATAACCTGTATCGAAAATTCTGTTTTAGAGAAGCTCGAAAACTATAGTTGGGCTGGTAATGTAAGGGAACTTCAAAATGTTATAAAGAAAGCTGTGATATTGGCAAAAAATAATTGCATTAGTGACGAATCGATCCATTTCCTTAATTCTGATAAAAAAAGTGAATTCAGAGAAGATATTGTTGATTGGATCTTTAAAAATTTCCCCTCAGAGACATATACAAAATTTAACGAATATATAGAAGAAGAACTAATAAAAAAATCCCTTGAAATCCATCAGAATAACAGATCCAGGACAGCAGAACAGTTAGGTATATCAAGGGTAACACTTAATGATAAACTAAAAAAGTATAATATTGTTAACGATACACATTAACAATAGGGTAGTTCTTTTACTAAGCAAGCAACATATGGATACCATTTCTTTACACATTTTACAGCTTAGAGTTTAAATTACCAAAACCAATAACATACTTCTTATCCTAATTTATATTAATGTAATTAAGAATGAAAAAAATATTCTATAAATACAATAAAAATAAAGCCGCTAACATTTGAAAAGATAGCGGCAAAAAAAGGAGATTTATTAACTTGTGTTTATTTTATAGTATACAAATAAAAAGTTATTGTCAATAAAAAAATGTAAAAATTTTTTACCAAAACATATCTATTCTATATGAATATCTTTATAGCATAGTATAAACCTAAAATAAGTAAAACAATTCCTATAAGTCTATTTAAATACTTTTGCAGAAGTGGGTTATTTAACTTTGAAATTATCATTTCAGCTTTGGTACCAAAATAACCAGCTGTAGCTAAAGTCAGACAGTGAGATACGGAAAATAAGATAATTAATAGAGTAGGCTTTAAAATACCCTGGGCAGAGATATTATATCCAAACGCAAGAATCGGTGCAGCATAGGCAAAAGTACAGGGACCAAGTCCTATACCATAAACAAAACCGATCCAGAATATGTTTGATGATCTTCTTGTAAACCCACCTGTAAGACTAAAATCAAATTTTACAATACCAAGCATGTAACACCCAAAGACTATAAATATAAATGCAGGTATCAGATTATTCAAAATCCCAACATCACCAAAAATTCTCCCTAAGGATATGGTAATGAAACCTATTAAAATAAAGCTAAGTAATACTCCAATAGAAAAGATAAATGAAATGAGAAATCTCCCAGTATTACTACCCTTTTTTAGGGAAACATAACCTACCACTATTGGAACAGTTGCAAGGTGGCAAGGACTTAATAATACGCTCAATACCCCCCACACAACAGCTGCTAAAGAAGAGATAAACAAACTTTTATTCAAAGATATCAGAACAAAGGAGATAAATTCGTACACTATTGCACCGGCTCAATACCTAGGGATTTAAACATTGCAACCATCTCCTCTTCAGGGAAGAAACCGACATGGCGATAAATTTCCTTTCCATCAGGTGCTAAAAAAACCTGTGTTGGTATACCATTTATATTATATACCTGTGCATATTGTTTATGTTTTTCAGTCCAAACATCGTAAAATGTTATCTTAACCTGATCGCCAAACCTTTTTTTTATATTTTCCATTACAGGTTGCATCATTTTACAAGGTACACAATCCACTGAACCCAGCTCTATAAAATGAATTTTATAGTTTTTGTGATTATCAGGGCTTTCATAACTATATTTTTTCTCCTCTTTAAAATCGTTGCAAGCAATCAAAAATAATAATAAAAACAGCAAATAAAACCTTTTTAAAATAAACATAAATCCTCCTCTTTTTAACTTTCAAAAAAAATTTTCAATCTATCTGTCATTTTTAAACTCCCCTACAATACCAACCTTTAGTACTTCTACATATTTTGACAACAGAAAGCATCACCGGTACTTCCACCAGAACACCTACAACTGTAGCAAGTGCAGCTCCAGACTCAGGCCCGAATAGGGTAATGGCAGTAGCAACAGCGAGCTCAAAGAAATTACTAGCACCTATCAATGCACCGGGAGCTGCAACAGCAAAATTTACCTTAAATTTCTTCATAAGGAAATAAACGACAGATGAGTTAAAATAAACCTGTATCAGTATAGGTATTGCGATGAGAATAACATGGAACCATTTTGTAGTTATATTATCTGATTGGAATGCAAAAATAAGGATAAGTGTCAAAAGAAGAGCAGTAACAGCTACAGGATGCAATCTTTTTATAAAACTATCAAACCAATCCTTAGTCTTATACTTAAGCAAGAGATATCTTGTAACAACACCCAAAGATAATGGAATAACTATAAAAACTAAAACAGAATAGAACAATACATTCATAGGAACTGTCAAATTTGAAGCTCCACTGACAAGAAAACCTACTATGGGGGCAAATGCTACTAACATGATAAGATCATTTAGAGCCACCTGAACAAGGGTGTATGCAGGATCTCCATCAACCAGATAACTCCAGACAAAAACCATTGCCGTACAAGGAGCAGCTGCAAGAATAATAGAACCTGCAATATATTGATCAGCCATATCAACAGCAATAAATGAAGAAAATATGATTTTAAAGAAAAACCACGCAATTATAGCCATACTAAAAGGTTTTACAAACCAGTTTACAAAGGCAGTTATTAAAAGACCTTTTGGGCTCCTACCAACATTTAATATCGAAGAAAAATCTACTTTCAACATCATGGGATATATCATAAGCCAGATTAAAATAGCTATTGGAAGGTTTATCTGCGAACCTTCTGCAAACTCAATATTTCTTAGAATATTTACAGTATCAGGAATTGCTTTTCCAAGAAGAACACCAATAACCATACACAAAGCTACCCAAACCGTCAGATATCTATCAAAAAAGCTTATCCTCTTTTCCTCCATATTCAGATCTCCTGAGCTAACTCATTTTTAATATAATATTTTATTTGATCTCTGACTTTTCTAAAAAAGTTAAGCTTCTCCTCCTCACTTCCTACAAATTTTGCAGGATCATCGAATCCTTTATGTATTAGGTGGGTTTTTTTAAAATATGCAGGACAGGTCTCATTGGCATCACCACAGACAGTAACAACTACATCAAAATCTATAC
>JAIWOA010000124.1 GCA_020217115.1 Calditerrivibrio sp.
CCATTCTATAACCTCCCCAAGAAGATGGGAAAAAATGGGAGTATTAAAAACTACATTGAAAAATCTATTTATACTCATCCTTTATAAGCTGGGGGTAGACGAAAAAAAGATTTATAAAATATACTACAATAACTAAAGATAACATTTAAACAATTAATCAATAAAATAGGATTAAACTAAATTTTTACAAAACATTCGATATTATAAGCTGAATATACTCATTCCCATTAAAATAGTTTATGTCAAGGGATGCAATAAAATCCAGTTTATCCCCCAGTTGAAATTCAGCAGGGTAATTAAACCAGATCCCCTTTAATCTATTTCTACCATCTGTGAAGGTAATCAAAAGATGCTTACCATTAACAATAGTCATATATTCTGCAACATCAACATTTTTAAAGAGAAACTCTGGAGTTTCATTCCCATATCCAAATGGTTCCAGAAGGGAAATCTGTTTTACAAATTCGATGCTTACATCTCCCAGACTTAACTCAAGATCGTAATTTATCTTATATGTAAAACTTGATTCTGGAAGTCTCGTTAAAACCTGCTCAAAAATATTAGCAAAGCTTGGAAAATCGTCAGCATTTATAGAAAGACCACAGGCTTTTGTATGGCCACCAAAATGGAGCATCAATCCCGGAGCTATTCTGTTTACCTCATTTAATGCATCAAAAAGGTTTATATCTTGAGTAGATCTACCGGAACCACTTATCACAAAACCGTCGTCCCATCGATCCAAACTTGTGCCAAAAAGTATCGTAGGTTTATTAAATCTCTCTACAAGCCTTGAAGCAACTATCCCTACAACACCTTTGTTCCATCCTTTATCAAAAAGAGTTATCCCCCTCCTTTCCATACTAACTCTACTCAGAGCATCATCAAAAATATTATCACATTCCTTCTGCCTCAATCTATTCAGCTCTTCAAGCTCCAATGCTATCTTTTCAGCTTCAGCCTCACTATTGGAAGTAAGCAGCTGCAGACTTTTATCAGCTATTTCCATCCTACCACTTGCGTTAATTCTGGGCCCAAATACAAAACCATGGTGGTATGCCTTAATATCCCTTTTAACACCTGCAATCTTCTTCAACATCTTTATCCCAATAGATGGATTGCTATTTGCAACATATAGTCCATATTTTACAAGTATTCTATTGTCTCCAACAAGTGGAACAACATCAGCAACTGTAGCAAGTCCAACTATATCCAGATATCTTTTAAGGTCAAAACCTTTTAATCCCATAGCCAATTTTAATGCATGGATTAATTTAAATGAGATTCCACACCCACAGAGAAAATAATCACTATCATCCTCTTTTTTTCTTATCTTTGGATTTATTATTATATCAGCATCAGGCAATTTATCAAAGGGGAGGTGGTGATCTGTGACAACTACAAATACAGAATGTTCTTTTAAGTATTTAACTGCATCTACAGATCCAATACCACAATCAAAGGTGATCAGCATATCAAAGGGTTCTTTTTCTATCTCATTTCTTAATCTATCAATATTTAGTCCATAACCATCTTTGAATCTGTTTGGTATTACAAATCTGAAGTTTTTAAAATCTATATCCATCAAAAATCTTCCAAATATTGCACAAGAGCTTACCCCATCGACATCATAATCCCCATAAATTAAAATCTTTTTATTATTTTTTATAAATGAAACTATTTTTAAAGCATCATCAATATCGATAAGAGATTCTGTTTTTGAAAGATGCTCTGGGGAAGGGTTTAAAAATTTATAAATATCTTTAACCCCCCTTTTTTCAAGGAGAGTTTTTATTAAAGGGGACACAGATTCTGCTCTAATAGTCATCTGCATGATATACCAAAAAAACTGACATAATATTTATCCTTATCTATACGAAAATTAGATTAACATAAAAAGAAACAAAAATACAAGAAAAAAGGTTATCCTATCTAAACAATAAAGGGTTAGAAGAATAACCTATAAACTTATTACAAGAATGATCTTTTACCTGAGGGCATCAGCTATCTTCAAAGATACCTCCCTCATATTTTCTGTCCATTCATATTTAAGAGGATCTATTTTTATAATTTCTGCTCCAATCTCCCTGCTCAAAGACTCTACAGTTTTTGCAGATATCTGTGGTTGAACAAAGATTACCTTTATCCCATGTTTTTTAGCAATATCTATTACCTTTGCAAATTCTTTTGGAGATGGCTCTTTCCCCTCAACTTCAACTGATATCTGATTTAAGTTATAATCCCTTGCAAAATATCCCCAGGCTGGATGGAAAACAAGGAAATTTTTATTTACCTTTGTGTTCATCTTTTGTAAAGCTTCCTCTTTTAACGCTTTTATCTCTTTGATCAAGTCATTGGATCTTTTTTCATAAACTGTTTTATTTGCCTGATCAAGCTGTATAAATGCATCTCTGGTATTTTCAACTATCTTTATCATATTATCAACTGAAAGCCAGATATGTGGATCATGATGCAATTTACCTTTAGCCTTCCCATGCTGATGATCTTCCATTCTCAATTTTTCTATCCCTTTATCAACCCTTACTACAGGCAGCTTGCTATTCAAACTCAATAATTTTCTAAGCCATACCTCATCTAACGTTTCTTCAAGGCTGAAATATGCTGTAGCATTGGCAACTTCTTTAAGTAAGGATATCTTAGGTTCGTAGGTGTGTACATTTGCCCCCTTTGGAATAATCTCAACCACTTTCCATTGATCTTCTGCAATCTTTTCAGTGATAAATTTTTGTGGCAAAATGGTAACAGCCACTGACCTGTCTGCTGCTTGAGAAAGCACAGAAAAACCTAAAAAGATCATAAAAAGTATCAAAAACTTCTTCATAATAACAACCTCCATATTAATTTTTAATCTAATTGCACAACGTATATATTGCAACTCAGTCGCATTTTGTCAATAGTTTTATATCACAAATTTTCTTATATAATGATAATTATTGACATAAAAGCATAATATATGCTATTTTATAAACAAGGTGTGTATATGAAAATTCTTCTAACCAATGACGACGGAATATACTCAAAGGGTATATATGCTGCTTATCAGGAATTGTCTAAGATTGCAGAAGTTGTAGTAGTTGCACCGATAATGGAGCAAAGTGCAGTTGGACATTCAATAACAATATCTGATCCACTCAGGATATATGAAGTTTCAAGAAAAGATAAATTTTTTGGTTATGGAGTAAAGGGTACTCCAGCTGATTGTATAAAACTTGCTTTCTATGATATTTTGACAACAAAACCGGACATAGTTGTCTCAGGAATAAATCATGGAGCAAATCTTGCATCCAATGTTATATATTCTGGAACGGTTTCTGCAGCTACAGAGGCAGCTTTGCAGGGGGTAAAGTCCTTTGCAATAAGTATGGCATCTATCGATTACACAAATTTTGCAGCTGCTGCTGAGTTTGCAAGAGAGTTTAGTGAACTTTTTTACAAAATGGATGTCAATCATAATGTAGTGTTTAATGTAAATGTACCTCCCCTTGGAAAGGATGAAATAAAAGGGTGGAGATACACCGTTCAAGGTAAGAGTAAGTACCTTGATACTTTTGAAAAAAGGGTTGATCCGAGGGGTAATACATATTTCTGGCTTACAGGAGAAAAGATAGAGGTGAATCCTGGTGAATATTGTGATGATTATTGGATTTCAAAGGGTTATATTAGCGTTACCCCATTGAAGTATGATCTCACAGATTATGAACTATTTAATAAATTATCGGAGAGGAATGAAAAATGAAAAGGATGATTATCATCTTATCACTATTACTTTCAATTTTTGCCTTTTATGGTTGTGAAGGATGTTCGCAAAGTAACCCCAGCTCCCCTGACCAAACACAGAAATAATGAAAAAATATATATACATTCTTCTTTTATTGTTTATTACTCAAAGTTTGGCTATATCAAGGGTCAAATTGCCAGAGTTTTCTTTTACAGGGAAGGAGATAGGAAGTGTTTCAGTAAAACCTTCCTATCCTGAAATAAATATCAATTTTAAAGTCCAATCAGGTATAGATATATTTCTTGAAAAGATGAAATTAGAGCAGAAAGGAGTAAATACAAGATCCTATAGTTTTGAAGAACCTGGCTTCATGTTTGGGGGTACTTTCAGAACAGCTATTGCATCTATCTTTGTAGGGGATAAGGCATATAGAAATTATATAGCAAAAAAATTTTTCAATAAAGAATATGCCTATGTGATTGATGGTTATGAAAACTATCATGAAAAGCTTAAAGGTGGTGACCTCGAAAAAGAGATAAAGTTCTTCTATGCATTATCCCTTATGGAGATGGGTAATATAAAATCCAGCATTCCGCTTCTTAAAGAGCTGTCTTCTGGCACAGATAACATGACATACTATTCACAGGACAAATTATTTGAATATCTGACAAAAATAGGTGATTCTGATGGTAAGTTAGATATATGTAACAGGATAAATCGGTTTACCGAATACGGATTGTACAACTGTTTAGATACCTATTATAAAAAAGATATGTTTGACAATGTGATAAAACTATCCGATCAAAACAGGGAGATCCTGAATAAAAACAAACAGCTCGATACATACAAGATAGCTTCTCTATATATGAAAGGGGATTTAAAATCTCTGCTGGGCTATGATCCAGATTTCTATAAAGACGTTGCAGGTTATATAGCTGATGCATACCTTGAAAAGGGGGAATGGGATAAAGCTGAAAGTATAATATCAAAGATAACCAATAAAGAAATAAAGCTATTTTACTCAGTAAAACTTGCAATACTCAAAAATGATAAACCATTCTTAATTGTTAATGCAAATAAAATAGAAAACGACAACAATAAGCTATTTTTGATGCTTTTTTATGTAAACAGGAATTTTCCAAATGTTGATATGGAGATAATTAATAATATCAAGTTTGAAAACCCTGTATTTTATGACTATTCAAATTTCTATACTGGAATGGTTTTATTATCGGAAAAAAGATATATTGAGGCTGCAGAGTCTCTAAACAAAATAAGTTTTTATGAAGAATTGATTGAGAATTCAATTTTTTACCTTGCTATATGCTACTACTATTCTGATTATGGCTTATCAGAGATATTCTTTAAAAAATATCTGGAAAAAGGTAAGGATAAAGAAAAAATCCTATTATCCAAATATATGCTAGGACAATTCCTTTTTGGAGACAAAAAGTACGATGAAGCATTGGAATCTATAAAAGGTTGTAATACAAACTACTGTAATGAATTGGAAGCGGAAATCTACTTCAACAAAGGTGACTATAAAAAAGCATCTGTAAAAGCCTCCCATCTGTTTACAGACAGAGGCTATCTGATAGCTGCATCATCACTCTTTAATTTGCAAAACTATGAAGGAGCATTGGTATATCTGAAAAGAATCGAAAAAAATAGCAGAGATTCTGATCTTCTGGCAATGTTAACATATTTCAAACTCTCAAAAATAGATCAGGGGTTGGATATATATAAAAAATACAATTATGACAAAGATTTTACTGACAATGCTGCCAGATATCTGTACCTTAGTGGTAACTATTCAGATGTCATAAATATACTTCGTTCAAAGGAAAAAATAAATAGTGAGCAGGAGCTGATGCTTGCCAATTCCTATTTCTCCATAGGTAAATATGATGAGGCAATCAAGAGATATTTTTTACTGATTGATAAAAAATTATACATCTACGAATCATCTATGGCAATATTTTCAATAGCACAAAACCAGAAAGATACAGGTTATGTTGATAAACTGATAACGAAGATATCTACAATGAAATTTGAAAATAAGGATATCCTATCTTTAAACCTAATAAGATATCTTAAGGAAAATGGGAACAACAAAATAGCTCTGGAGAAACTCAACCAATTCATGAAAAATTTTCCAACCTCCAACTACCTGAAAGATGCTTATCTACTCAGGGGATATTTACATGAAAGTTTAGGACTTTATGATGAATGTATAAAGGATTCAGATAGAGTTCTTGAATACAGCAGTAAAGATGAAGAGGCAAAATTTGTAAAGGCTATGTGCCTAAAAAATATAAACAAAAAGAGTGCTCTGGAAATCTATCAGGAGCTTGCAGACAAAAGTAAAAGATTTGAAGATGTTGCAAAAAGAGAGATCGTAATGCTCACCGAAGATCCTCTCACAATTAAAGAATCCCTTAATTATTTTAAAACAAGGGACAATATATTCTACTACGACAGCATGGTAAGAATGCTGGGACTCCTTGAAATGAGAAAAGAGTTCCCAGAATTTGAGGCATATATTGATGAACTTGTGGCAACAAGATCTGAAAAATATGTCCCCGTAGGATACTATTATAAAAGTGTGTTGATGTTTGTGAAAGGAGATTTTAAAAATTCATTGAATTTTGCCATGAGATGCTACTATTTATTCCCAAAATCACCATTTACAATCAAAGCGATGCAACTTGCTTTGCAGATTTACAAAAAGAATGGGGATGTAGAGTCTGCATCAAAGATAGAAAATATTCTGGAAAAATTGAATAAAGGAGGCAATTAATGTTTGAAATAGTTCAGAAGGGTGGCATTATGATGTACCCGATAATCTTATTATCTGTGATATCCCTTGCAATATTTTTGGAAAGATTATTTATTTTGAGAACTTCAAATTTTGTACCAAAGGTTTTTCTTGAAAAGCTAAAATTACTCCTGGAAAAAAAAGATTTTACCCAGGCGCAGGAATTGTGTGATGCAGCACCATCCTCCATATCAAATATTGCTAAGGGTATTCTTTCAAATATAGATCTACCAGTATCGAGGCTCACAGAATATGTTGAAGAAACTGGTAGGTTTGAGGTTCAAAAGCTTGAAAAGTTTTTACCAAGTCTTCAAACAATAGGTAGCTTAGCTCCCCTTTTAGGTTTTTTGGGAACAGTTGTAGGTATGATACAGACATTTATGGTTATGGCAAACCAGGGTAACGCAAATATACAAGCTCTTTCTGGTGGGATTGCTGTTGCTTTACTTACAACAGCAGCAGGTCTTTTTGTTGCAGTTCCAACTGTAATCTTCTACCACATAATTCGCCATAGAGCTGATAAAATATCCCTTGAGTTAGAAAAGGCAACCTCAGATATTATGAATCTTGTATTTAAAGAGGGTGGAAAATGAAATTTCGGAATGATAGGCTAAGAAATAATAATATAGACATACCAACGACATCGGTAACTGACATCATTTTTCTAATCGTCCTTTTTTTGATGGTATCTGCAACCTTTACTACATACAATATAAATAGCTTGAACATTAATCTCCCAAAAGCAAAGGGTGAAGCAATAAAGGAGACTAAAAATATCACAATAGGTATAACAAAGAATAGGGAATTCAGCATAGATAATATACCAGTAGACAGCAATCTCATCCCTGAAAAGATCAGAGAACTTTACTCAAAATTCCCTGAAGCAAATATAATTATTCAGGCAGATAAGGATGCCCTACATGGTGATGTGGTCTATGTCATGGATGAGAGTAAAAAAGTTGGATTCAATAAACTTGCAATAGCAGCAGAGGCAGATGAATGAAACAATTCAGTAGAACAACAGTATATATAGTTGTTTCCATACTGTTTCACTTTACTGTATTACTATATTTGCCAGATCTAAGTTTTGAAATCAATATGAAAAAAAAGATCCCCGTTGAGGTAGAGCTCATAAAAATACCATTAAAATCTGTAAAATCAGAACAGGATCTAAATGCTCTAAAGCAGAAAGAGGTTTACAAGGGTGGGGAGAATAAAAAAGGAAATCCGTCACCTTCTGGCATAATAAAACCAAATGTGGAACTTCCCATAGTCAGCGTGTTGGAAAAAATACCTGTTTCTGACGTTCCCAAAAATAACAACGATATTTCTATGTCCGTGAGGGATAATACCCAGATAAATGTTGGTAAAGAGATAAAATCTGTGGAAGCTGGTCTAAGTAAAAACAGTGAAAATTTACAGGGTAAAGGTAAATCATCAAACTTAATTGGTAGAAATGATTTTTTTGAAATAAAATCAAACTCAAATGCAGACAGAAAAATTATTCATATACCTGATAAACCAACCTTCTCTCTGGAATCAAACACTAAGGTAAATCTGCGATTCAGTATTGATAGTAAGGGAATCCCATATTCCATAGTACTTTTGAACAAAAGTAACCCAAATATAGAAAATATCGCTGTAAAATTTGTAAATGGTCTAAGATTTGAATCTGTGCCATATAAAACAGTAGACACAGTTGAAATAACTTTATTCTTTAATGTAAGGTAGATTATGGATAATAAACTATACAAAATTGTTCTCGAAAAGATATCAGAAAAAGGCAAAATAACCTTTGCAGAATTTATGGATATGGCACTTTTTTATCCCTCACTTGGATACTACCAGAAGGAAAATCCCTTTGGAACAACTGGAAGTTTTTATACATCAGTTAATTCATCTGAGAAGTTTGGATTTGCACTGGCCAAAAGTTTTATATACTTTTTTAACACTCTGGATATAGATTACAAAATATGTGAGATGGGTGCTGGCTCAGGTATGTTAGCCAATGATATACTAAACTATTTAAAGAGTAAACATCCTGAAATATACCAGAAGACAACCTATACAATTATTGAAAAGAGTGAATATCTTATTGAACAACAGAAAAATCTACTATCCGATCATCTGGGGAAAGTTATCTGGATTGATTTTGATAGTTTTTCAAACTTTGAAGGTGTATTCTTTTCAAATGAGCTTGTTGATGCTTTTCCCGTACATAGAATCATAAAAATAGATGGTAAATACAAAGAACTTTACCTGATTTATCATGAGGG